>CAYMQO010000149.1:0-5649 GCA_964392405.1 uncultured Marinobacter sp. | reverse complement strand
TTCACCTGGGCCAGCAGCGACCCGGAAGCTTTGGCCCGGCTGGATGAATATTACGGCGGAGATGTAGTTCACGGCGGCCTGGTTACTGGCGTCAACGAACTCACCGGTGAAACCGGCACCTTCGACCTGATGTTCCTGCTATGGCCGCCGGCGGAGGGCTCCGGGTTTGCGGATAAATTGCAGACTCACACCCCCGAAGACATCTGGTCGACCATCTATGTGCCTTCGGAGAGCCGTCCGGACGGGCACTGGATGAATGCCCCGCTGACAACTCATTTCACACTGCAGATGCCGGTAAGCGTACTCTACGAAACCGGTGGTACCGAGGTATCAGCTCCCGCAACCTTGCCTCTACTGATGCTTGGACTGCTGGCTCTGGCCGTTCGTCGTGGTCGCCAGCAAGCCTGACTCTTATGTGAAACAGGACACAGACCTCGCTGGCCTGCCATAATGCCACCTGATTCTGGCCAGCGAATGATGGTGTTATGTCTGAATTACCCGATCCCAAAAGCGCCCGGGAGCTTAAAGGTGGCACCGGGCTGCGCCGAATCCTGAACGCAACTGGCTATTCCATGCAGGGGTTCAGGGCCGCCTTTCGTACCGAGCCGGCATTCCGGCAACTGGTAGTTCTGAATCTGATCCTGCTGCCGATCGCGCTATGGGTGGATGTGTCGCCGGTTGAGCGCGCGCTGCTGCTGATCACGCCGCTGCTTTCCCTGACGATAGAGCTGGTTAACTCCTCCATTGAACACGTAGTGGACCGTATCTCCCTTGAGCTGCATCCCCTGTCCAAGTCCGCCAAGGATATGGGCAGTGCGGCGCAGTTTATGGGGCTGGTAATGATCGTGGTCTGCTGGGCTGCCATCCTTCTGTAATCCGGTTTTCGCGAAGATAGCAATTGCGTATCGGGTCGAATTACGGTTAGCTGTCTATCTTTTTCGGAGAAGTACCTTGTCACAGTTTCGTCTGGCTCTTTTACTGGGATTGACAGTCGCCCTCGGCCCGCTGGCGCTGGATGCCTATTTGCCAGGGTTTCCTGATATTGCAGCTGATCTGGGGGTCAGCGTGGGCGATATCGGGCTGACTCTGAGCGCGTACGTGTTCGCCCTGGGCCTGGCGCAACTGATTGGTGGTCCCTTCTCGGATCGCTACGGGCGACAGACGATTCTGCTGGGCGGCCTGGTGGTATTCGGTGCTGCGGCCTTTATGGTGTCTCGCACCACCAGCCTTGACGAGATGTTGTTCTGGCGGGTGATTCAGGGAATCGGCGGCGCCTTCTGTGCCGTATCGGTACCGGCCATTGTGCGGGACACGACCAGTGGACAGGAAGCTGCGCGGCTGTTTGGGCTGATCGGCCTGATCATGTTCGTCGCCCCCGCTGCGGCCCCGTCGATCGGCGCTATGCTATTGGCGATCGGGGAATGGCCGGCGGTATTTCTGATGCTGACCGGGTACGCGGTATTTGTTGGCATTGTGCTTACACTGGACCTGTTCCCACGGCTGCCGCCGCATCAACCGGTAAACACCCCGGTCAGTACGCTGGTGACCAATTACGCGCTGGTGCTGCGGCACCGGACCACGATGCGGTTTGTGGGCATTCAGGTGTTGTGTTTCAGTTCGATGATGGTGTTTATCACCCACGCGTCGTTTATCTATCAGGAATGGTTCGGCCTCTCGAAATCCCAGTTCTCGGCGCTGTTTGCCGCTAACGTCGGAATGATGGCTGTGCTGAATATACTGAATCGCAGGTTATTGCTGAGTTATCAGTCCACCCGACTGTTGCGGATCGGCGTCGTGGTTCAGTTTGTCGCGATGGCGGCACTGGTGGCAGGCGCCTGGCTGGAGACGCCCTATTGGGTGGTTGCCGGCTGCATTATTGCCGGTGTTGGCTGTATGGGCGCTATTATTCCCAACAACATGGCTAATGCCCTGGAGTATTTCCCCCATCTGGGCGGAACCGCATCGGCTCTGCTCGGCGGCACACAATTCACCATTGCCGGAATCATCAGTGCATTATCCGCCAACTATGCCGGCCATGCTTTGTTGCCGGTCGTGCTGACTATGGCGGTGTGTTCCCTCGGCGCAGTATTACTGGTGTGGGGCGCCCCGCGCGCGGTTGCCCGTGAGGCAGCAGTGGCATGAAACGCCAGCCAGTGGGTGGGCCGTCACTGATCGGTGGCGCCAGCATTATCGCCAGTGTCTGTGTGGGGGCCGGCATGCTGGGCTTACCCAGTTCCGGAGCCGGTGCCTGGACTTTATGGTCCAGCCTGGCCCTTATGGTCACCATGGCAATGATGACCATGTCCGGCTGGATGCTGCTCGAGGCCCTCAAGCACTTTGACCTCAGGGCATCGTTTAATACGGTGACCAGCTCGTTGCTTGGGCAGAGAGTTAACGTCTTCAGCAATCTCATGGTCTACTTTGTAGGCGGCATACTTCTGTACGCCTATATCACCTCGTCCGGGCTGATCATTCAGGACGTTACCGGGCTTGACAGCAAGCTGGGTTCGGTTGCCTTCGCCGTCGTGTTCTCCCTGGTCGTCTGGCATTCCACGCGAGCCGTGGACCGGCTATCGGTGCTGCTGGTGACCTTCATGGTGCTGAGCTTTCTGTTCGGGGTCTCGGGACTGGCCGGCCGGATCGATCTGGCGATCCTGTTCGACACAGGCAGTGAAAACAGTCGCTATGCCCCCTACGCAATGGCCATGCTGCCGGTGGCATTGGCGTCGTTCGGTTACCATCATTCGGTGGCGTCTCTGCGTGCTTATTACGGTGAAGAACGCAAGGCGCAAAAGGCGATTCTTGGGGGCACCGCTGTCGCCCTGCTGTTTTACCTGATCTGGCTGATCAGTATTTTTGGCAATCTGCCAAGGGACGAGTTCGGCCCGGTGGTAGAGCAGGGGGGTGATGTTAATGTGCTGTTGTCAGCACTGGCCTTTGCCATTGATTCGGACCGGGTCGCGAACATCATCAGCGCCTTCTCGGCGGCCGCCATCCTGTCATCCTTTGTTGGCGTTGGCCTGGGCACTTTTGACTTTATGGCCGACCTGTTCGGCTTCCGTAACGACCGCAAGGGCCGCACCAAAACCTGGGCCATTACCTTTATCCCGCCACTGCTGCTTTCGCTCCTGGCTCCCTTCGGGTTCGTGCTGGCCATAGGTTATGCCGGCGCCGCCGCAGCCGTCTGGACCTGCATCGTGCCGGCACTCCTCGCCCGTAAATCCAGAACGCTTTCCGGTGGCCGGGACGGCTTTATGGCCCCCGGCGGTCAACTCGCCATAATGCTTGTGCTGGGGTTCGGGGTGCTGACCATAATCTTTCACTTTCTGGGGCTGGCCGGGAGGTTGCCGGTGGCGGAGCTGGGAGGCTGAGGCTCCTTGGGAATAAAGACACTTCCCGCCGAGAAGGGGATGAAGTGCCCCGGTTTGCTCATTCCACAAGCAGCAGCGCATCGAGATCGAGTATCGTGATCTTGCGATGTCCGACCTGCTGAATCCACCCAGCCTCTTCGAACTCACCCAGCCTGCGGCTGACGGTTTCCGGGGTCGTGCCGAGGTACGAGGCCAGATACTTACGGCTCATTGGCAGCCTGAAGCTGGTGGAGTCGGCCTGTTCTCCCTGGGCGACCAGATACTGAGCCAGACGGGCGTTGATTGATTCCGTGGCGATGATTGCGGTCTGGCGTTCGCTGGTCCCCAGGCGCCGGGACAATTCCGCCAGAACGTGAAGGCCGATGTCGGGGTATTGCAGCAGAAGCTGACGCACATCCGCTTTTTGAATTGTGCAGACCTCCGATACCGCCATGGCCTCCGCGTAGGAATCGTGGTCGGTAGCTGAGAACAGGGCCAGTTCGCCCGCGAAATCACCGGGGTTCAGAATGCGTACCAGCTGCTCCTTGCCGGTCTCCGAAAGCCGGTACACCTTGATCCTGCCTTTGTGAACGATAAAGAGTTTATCGGACGAGTCACCGGCATGATGGATGAACTGGCCCCGATCATAGGTGCGCATGACCGCTTTACGGGCAATGACTTCCAGCGTTGCGGCAGGCAAATGGTTGAAAATCGGTACCCGTGCAACACAAAGGGCTGGCAGATGTTCGTCGTTTTCACCCGGCGGCGAAGAAGCAGGCCTGGGATTCATGGCGATCGTTCCTTTGGATGACGGCAGAGTGGCTGACACTCCGGAGTCTCACAGCTTCACCCCGCCTTGCCAGAGTGCAGAGTCATACAATTAAATTTCAAAAAATGACGGCGGTCAATTGCCGATGCTGTACGGCTCCGTAGCATAGTAGTCATTAAGCCCGCTGTTGCTTTAAACAGTAACCGATTTAATGATTATCTACTACGGAGAGAGTAATGAAAAAGTTAACGTTGAATATAGCAATAGCCGCCATACTGGCTCTGCCGTTGAGTACCCTTGCTGACACTGTCCATGCTGCAGATACAGGCCACAGCCATGGCCATCACCATGATACTCACGGACCCATGGAGCTGAACGACGGCGAGAAATGGGAGACAGACGCAGCGCTGCGCCAGGGAATGGGTGAGCTTCATCAAGTCGTCTCAACGGGCCTGGAGCGGGCTCATGCAGGTGCACTGACATCTGGGGACTATAATGAGATGGCGGCCGATATCATGGCGCAATTCGATTATATCGTGGAAAACTGTGCACTTGAACCGGAGCCCGATGCTCAGCTCCATATTTTGCTGGCAAATATAATTCAGGGCGTCCAGGTTATTGAAGGCAAAGTATCCGGTGAACAGCCTGAAGATGGTCTGATAAAAATGGCCGAAGCGCTTAACAGTTATGGCGTGTATTTTGATCATCCGCAGTGGGAAAGTTTTGATGTTTCGCACTAATAACAGAGTGCCGCGAGGAGGGTCTGATAAACAGGTCAATACCCGGAGGCGTACGCAGCGCCTCCGGGGTTGGTTCCGTTAGAGTGGCCTTGCGGCCAGAACCTGAACGTCAGCTCTGTGGCCTGATCAGGAACTTTTCTCCGGTGGCCAGCCTGCTGTAAGTCGAGATTGCATCCAGTTGTAGCGCACCGGCCAGGGATACCTCGTGGGTGTAGTGACTGGCGAACGTTGTTTTGATCTCGGCGGCTACGCGTTTGCGCATGGCGATGTTGGTTTCCTTGCTCAGCTTTCCTAATGCATTGAACAACAGGAAGCCGTTCACGCCCCAGGCAAAGCCAAAGGTGCGGCTCAATGTGATGGGCCCGCGATCAAGCCCGCCATAGATATACACCTGTTTGTAGATGTCAGACCCGTACACGCTGTACTCAGTCATATTGCGAGAGACAGCGGCCTCCATGCATGCGAGGATATCGCTGGCCAGGCGACCGCCTCCGATAGGGTCAAAGGCAATGGTGGCGCCGGTGTCGATCAGGGCATTGGTCAGGTCTGCCATAAAGCTGTCACTGCTGGAGTTGACCACGTATTTGGCACCCAGGTCCCGCAGCAATGCTTCCTGTTCTGGCTTACGGACGATATTGACCAGGTCGATGCCGTCGGCGATACAGATACGGTTGAGCATTTGTCCGAGGTTGGATGCGGCAGCCGCGTGGACAATCGCCTTGTGACCCTCGGCGCGCATGGTTTCCACCATGGCCAGTGCAGTCAGCGGATTCACAAAACTTGAAGCGCC
>CAYMQO010000148.1:0-5697 GCA_964392405.1 uncultured Marinobacter sp. | reverse complement strand
CTAAGGGCCCGTTTTTTTTGTCTTTTTTCCAGGTTTGGCTAAACTAGCAGTGTTCCTCGCTGTCTGCTCCGCGACCGCTCGGTTAGCTGGAATCTGGCGGATCCGCGCGGGCAGAATCTCGAAAAGCCGAATCTCGGCGTCTGTGCATTTCACAGTGACAGGCCGTTGCTTATCAAATGCACGCTGATGGCCAGGGTTTCGTAATAAAAACGAATAGGGATGGGTCTCATGACAAAATCTGAACTGGTCGAACTGATCGCCTCCAAGCAGACCCAGTTGTCTGTCAAAGACGTTGAACTTGCAGTGAAAACCATTATTGATCACATGTCTCAGTCACTGGCAGATGGCCAGCGGATCGAAATCCGCGGTTTTGGCAGTTTTTCTCTCCATTACCGTGCAGCACGCACCGGGCGTAACCCAAAAACCGGTGAGGCGGTTCAGCTACCAGCCAAATACGTGCCGCATTTCAAGCCCGGCAAAGAGCTGCGTGAGCAGGTCAATGAGAGTATGAAAAAAGGTTACTGAGCACTTCCTGATTGACTCCGCTCATTCGCACGGACCTCCGTTTCAGGTAGAGTGGGTGTCCTTTTTTTGAATTCCGTTCCTGGAGCAGGAGTGCTATGGCAGGACTTCAGAAGATCATACTCCTTCTGGTCGTGATACTGATCGCCATATCGGTCGTTATCTTTTCCATGAACAACCAGATGGCGGTATCCCTCAACTTCCTGTTTTTTGAGACTCAGCCCCGCGGCGTTGCGGTCTGGCTGATTCTCGGGTTTGTCTTTGGCCTCCTGCTGGGGGTGATCCTCACGCTTGTGGCAACCGTCCGCACGTCGGTGGACCGTCGCCAGCTTCGCAAGCGCCTGGATAAGGCCGAACGCGCCCTGGAGCAGAGCAGAACCCCTGAAGATCGGGTTATCTGATGGATATGCTGGGTCAGTGGCTGCTACTCACAGCTGCTGTCGCTGCCGGCTGGTTCGTCGGCCGCTATTTCCGTTCTGAAAGAAGCACCGTACGGGGCATATCGGATGAATCATCGGTCCGGGAACGGCTTCAGTTTCTGTTTACCAATTACTCCGACCAGGCCGTGGATAACTTTGTTCAGTCCCTGCCGGTTAACAAGGAAACCGTGGCCCTGCACCTGTCCATCGGGGCACATTTCCGCAACAAGGGCGAAACCGATCGCGCCATTCTCGTGCACCAGAACCTGCTGGCCCGGCCTGAACTGCCCGTTCATTACTCGTCCCAGGTTACCTTCGAGCTTGCCCGGGACTACCTGGCCGCCGGCCTGCTGGACCGGGCGGAAGCGCTGCTCCATCAACTGATGGACGACCGCAGCTACGGCGAGCAGGCGGCAAAGGAACTGATCGAGCTGTACCAGCGGGAGAGGGAGTGGGGCAAGGCCGGGCAGGTGGCTCGCACCCTGATGAAAAACCGCCTTGACCCGAAACTGGCCCGGGAGCTGGCGTATATCACCTGTGAGCTGGCGGACGACTGCCTCCGGCGGGATGATCGCTGGGGTGCCCAGAAGCTCGCCCGTGAGGCCCTGACCATTGACCATGGCTGCGTTCGGGCCAGTTTTATCCTCTCGTCATTGCAGACTCGCCAGGGCAATTATCGCGAAGCTGCGAACCTGTGCCTGAAGGTCTTTGAACAGAACCCCGAATTTGGTCCCGAGGCCGTCGACCGCTTTATGAAGCTGGAACGCTCTCATGGTGACGTGGGACGTGCCGGCAAACGGCTGCGTAAACTCTATGAACAGCATGCCGGAACCAGTCTGCTGCTGGCGCTGGCGGAATCGATCGAGCACAGCTCTGGCCGCCAGGCTGCCATTGACCTGCTCCGCCATGAGCTGGAAATCCGGCCCAGTGTAAGAGGGCTGATGCGGCTGGTGGAGCTGTCCGGCTATGAGCGAGGCCTGGCAACGGGTGAAGGGCGTCTGGTGAGCCGTATCGGGCAGTTGTTGCTGACTAACCGTCCCGTATACCGTTGTGTTAACTGTGGCTTCTCTGGCCAGCAGCTGCACTGGCTGTGTCCCAGCTGCAAGGAATGGGAAACCGTACGGCCGATCCAGGGAGTAGAGGCAGAGTAGGGCATTTTCTGCCATAATCCCGCCCCGACCGCTATCCGGCATTACCGGATCCTCCCGTTCGGACACAGGAAACACTCTCCATGCAGGACACTCTCGGCCCCCGTATTATCGTCGCCCTGGATTTCCCGTCAGAAGCTCCGGCTCTTGCCCTGGTGGATACCCTGGATCCTGCCTTGTGTCGCCTGAAAGTCGGCAAGGAACTCTTCACCCGCTGCGGCCCGGATCTGGTACGAAGGCTTCAGCAGCGCGGCTTTGAGGTGTTCCTGGACCTGAAATTCCACGACATTCCCAACACGGCTTCGGCCGCGGTGGCGGCTGCGGCAGAGCTGGGGGTGTGGATGGTGAATGTGCATGCGTCCGGCGGCGAGAAAATGATGGTCGCCTGCCGCGAACGGCTGGAGTCCTTCGGCCCCAGTCGCCCGCTGCTGATTGCGGTGACGGTTCTGACCAGTATGGCCGATAGCGATCTGGCCGGTATTGGGATCTCTTCTTCGCCGGCGGATCAGGTTGATCGCCTGGCGACTCTAACGCGTCAGTGTGGTCTGGATGGGGTCGTGTGCTCAGCTCAGGAGGCGCCGGCTCTGAAGCGTGAGCAGGGGGCGGGGTTCAGGCTGGTTACGCCGGGTATCCGGCCGGCGTCTGCGGAGCTGGGTGATCAGCAGCGTGTGATGACGCCTGCGGCGGCCATTGCGGCTGGCAGTGATTATCTTGTGGTTGGGCGGCCCATTACCCAGGCCGAGGATCCATTGGCGGCTTTGCGGGCTGTTGTGGCGGAGATTTCCTGAGTCGGGTTATTGTTGGCCCGCTGGGTAGCCTGCCAATCCCGGCACCGAGTCCCCAGGCTACCCATACAACTACACAACCAAACAAACAAAAAAGCCGCCTCTGCAGAACAAAGGCGGCTTTCCAAAATCAAGTGGCTCCCCGAGCTGGGCTCGAACCAGCGACAAACGGATTAACAGTCCGTTGCTCTACCAACTGAGCTATCGGGGAACAGTCGGTGTCGACGAGGCGCGTATATTAAAGAGCCGGTATGCTCCCGTCAACCCTTTCTTTAAAGGCGGCCACAAACAACCGGCGGCCTTCAGAGCGGGCGCCTCAGGTCTTACGCGAGTACCTTCTTCAGGCGCGCAACCGACTCCCTGAGGTTCTCCATACTGGTCGCGAAACTCAGGCGCATATGGCCGGGGCAACCGAAGGCAGAGCCCGGCACCAGCGCCACACCGCCGCCTTTCAGCAGAACTTCCGCCATTTCCACATCATTGGACACGTTTGGCGTATTCTCGATGGCCTCCCTGAAGCTCGGGAACACATAGAAGGTACCATCACCTTCCAGACACTCTACGCCCGGCAGCTCGTTCAGCGCCTTGACCAGGTAGTCGTGACGCTCACGGAAGGCCTTGACCATCTCACCAACACAGTTCTGGTCGCCTTCCAGTGCCGCCTGGGCTGCGGCCTGGGAGATGGAAGAAGGGTTGGAGGTGCTCTGGGACTGGACCTTCTTCATGGCGCCGATGATCGACGCCGGGCCGGCGGCGTAGCCGATGCGCCAGCCGGTCATGGAGTAAGCTTTGGAGACGCCATTCAGTACGAAGGTGCGATCGTAGAGCTCGGGGGTCGCGTTGAGGATGTTACAGAACGGTTTGCCCGTCCAGAGGATGGGCTCGTACATATCGTCTGTCGCGATCATGATATTCGGGTGCTTTTTCAGCACCTCACCGAGCGCTTTCAGCTCTTCCAGTGTATAAGCCATACCACTGGGGTTGGACGGGCTGTTGATCACAAACAGCCGGGTACGTTCGGTAATCGCACTTTCCAGCTGTTCGGGGGTGATTTTGAAGCGGGTTTCGGGGCCGGTTTCAATAATGACCGGTTTGCCTTCTGCCACCAGAACCATGTCCGGATAGGAGACCCAGTAGGGCGCCGGAATGATGGCCTCGTCGCCGGGGTTCAGGGTGGCAAGTGCCAGGTTGAAAAAACTCTGTTTGCCACCACTGGATACCAGTATCTGGTTCGGCTCGTAATCCAGCCCATTGTCGCGTTTGAATTTGGCAATAATGGCCTTTTTCAGCCCGGGTGTGCCGTCCACCGCCGTGTATTTGGTTTGCCCATTACGGATGGCCGCAATTGCGGCTTCCTTGATGTGCTCCGGGGTATCGAAATCCGGTTCTCCGGCGCCCAGCCCGATAATATCCTGGCCGGCGGCCCTGAGCTCTGCGGCTTTGTTGGTAACCGCCAGGGTGGGAGATGGCTTGATTGCCTGTACACGGGTGGAAAGTTGAAGGTCCAAACTTGCGCTCCTTAAAGATGCGTCTGACAGGGCTGCAGTTTCCATGGGGCGGCACGACGCCGTCAACACGGTCTGTTTAACCCGTGGATGTTACCATGAGAGTTTCGCAACGATAAGTTTCCCGCGAGGGTGGAGGTATATCAGTGCCCAGGTTCAAAGTGGATTCGCCCTACAAGCCCGCCGGTGACCAGCCCAGGGCCATCGAAGCCCTGGTGGATGGTATCGAGTCGGGGCTGGCACACCAGACCCTGCTGGGGGTAACCGGCTCGGGCAAGACCTTCACCATTGCCAACGTGATAGAACGCATCCAGCGTCCTACCATTGTGATGGCCCACAACAAGACCCTGGCCGCTCAGCTGTACGGGGAGTTTCGGGAATTCTTTCCGGACAATTCGGTTGAGTACTTCGTCTCTTACTACGACTACTATCAGCCCGAGGCCTACGTGCCCTCGTCTGATACGTTTATTGAGAAGGACGCGTCGGTCAACGAGCATATCGAGCAGATGCGCCTGTCCGCCACCAAGGCATTATTGGAACGGGACGATGCCATTATTGTGGCCACGGTGTCTTCCATCTACGGTCTTGGTGATCCCCAATCCTATCTGAAAATGATGCTGCACCTGGACCGGGGTGATCCCATCGATCAGCGCACCATCCTGCGGCGGTTGGCGGAGCTGCAGTACACCCGCAATGATATGGAGTTCCACCGGGCCAATTACCGGGTGCGGGGCGATGTCATTGATGTGTTCCCGGCGGAATCCGAGAAAGAGGCAATTCGCATCGAACTGTTTGATGACGAAGTGGACAACCTCAGCTATTTCGATCCGTTAACCGGGGAGGTCCTGCGGCGGGTGCCCCGGGTCACCATCTACCCGAAGACCCACTACGTTACCCCGCGGGAAACCGTTCTGGGGGCCATCGAACGGATCAAGGTGGAGCTGGACGAGCGACTGAAGCATCTCAGGGACAACAACCGGCTGGTGGAAGCCCAGCGTCTGGAGGAACGGACCCGCTACGATATCGAAATGATGCTGGAGCTGGGCTACTGCAACGGCATTGAGAACTACAGCCGCTATCTCTCCGGACGCGATCCGGGCCAGGCGCCGCCCACCCTGTTTGACTACATCCCGCCCAATGCACTGCTGGTGGTGGATGAATCCCACGTGACCATTCCCCAGATCGGCGCCATGTACAAGGGGGACCGCTCCCGCAAGGAAACCCTCGTGGAATACGGTTTCCGCCTGCCATCGGCGCTGGACAACCGGCCCATGCGATTTGATGAATGGGAACGCATTGCGCCTCAGATGATCTTTGT
>CAYMQO010000147.1:0-5706 GCA_964392405.1 uncultured Marinobacter sp. | reverse complement strand
GCGACTTTATTATCCGCGCCGGTGCCGTGACGGTAGATCCCAACGAATCCAGCAGTCGCGTTGGTCTGGCAGGGACCGGACTTGCGGACGAAGGCTGGAAGGTAGGCGTTGACTCGGACACCCAGCTGGGGCTTTCCGGCACCTGGATGATGACCGACTCTTTCGGTCTCAGCCTGCTGGCCGCCACCCCGTTTCAGCACAATCTTTACGGTGCCGGCAGCCTGCCCCGGTCGGTGGACCTTGGCAGCACCAAACATCTGCCGCCAACCCTGACCCTGCAGTATTACCCGCTGCACAGCAGCCACCGCATTCAGCCCTATGTCGGCGTCGGGGTGAACTACACGGTCTTTTTCGAGGAAGAAACCAGCGATACGCTGACGGCGGCGGTGGATAACTACCTTGGCGGCGTGGTCAGCTCGACCCGCATGGACCTGGACGACAGCTTTGGCGTGGCCGCAGAAATCGGCGTGGATATCCGCCTGAACGATCAGTTCGGCATTAATGCCGGCATCTGGTGGGCCGATATCGAGACCACTGCCAACATCGACGCCTTCGACGCAGCCGGCAACAAACTGGGTACGGCCAAAGTGGACGTCGATATCGATCCGATGGTTTACATGGTGGGCTTTACCTACAACTTCTAGCCACTAACGAAGCCCGTGTCCGGTGCCCTGGACTGGGGCGCCGGTCGCGTTCTCCCCTGGCGGGGCCCGGAAACGGTGACCCCGCATTTTTTTTGGCCCGAAACAGAAAAGCCACTGCCGGGATCGGCAGTGGCTCTTCGGTAATCAACGCCGGCCCGTCAGCAATGACGCAGCCACGCCAGCCAGGTTCCGTCAGGCAGACGGTCGCTGACCGGAACGGCCCTGGCTTCTACCTTGCCCCTGACCACGGCCACGACCACCTGCGCCGGACCGCGCCGGACGCTGACCATCTGAACGGCCTGCGCCACCGCGGGCATTGCCGCCACCGTTACGGTTACGGGCACGGCTGGGGTCCGCCTTGGCTTTGGGCTTCAGGGGCAGGTTGTTCTGGGGCTCGAAGCCTTCCACTTCCTTGCGGGGCAACTGCTTTTTGATCAGCTTTTCGATGCCTGCCAACAGCTTGCCTTCATCTGCGCTCACCAGCGACAGGGCATGGCCGCTTTCACCGGCACGGCCGGTACGACCGATGCGATGCACGTAGTCTTCCGGTACGTTTGGCAGCTCGAAGTTGACCACCTGAGGTAACTGCTTGATATCCAGTCCACGGGCCGCGATGTCAGTCGCCACAAGCACGCGGATATCCCCTTGCTTGAACTCCGCCAGGGCGCGGGTACGGGCGCCCTGTGATTTGTTGCCGTGGATCGCCGCTGCGGTAATGCCGTCGCTTTCCAGCTTCTTGGTCAGGCGGTTGGCGCCATGCTTGGTACGGGTGAAGACCAGGACCTGATCCCAATCGTTATCGCGAACCAGCTTGCTCAGCAGCGCGCTCTTGCGGCTCTGATCCACCGGGTAGACCGACTGTTTCACAGTTTCCGCTGTGGTGTTGCGGGCTGCCACTTCCACCTGAACCGGATTGTTCAGCAGGCCCTGGGCCAGGGTCCGGATCTCGCTGGAGAAAGTCGCGGAAAACAGCAGATTCTGGCGCTTGGCGGGCAGCAACGCGAGGATCTTGCGAATGTCCCGGATAAAGCCCATATCCAGCATGCGGTCAGCTTCATCCAGCACCAGGATTTCCACCTCGTTGAAACGCACGGCGTTCTGCTGGTACAGATCCATCAGACGTCCTGGCGTGGCCACCAGCACATCCAGCCCCTTGCGCAGCTTCATCATCTGCGGGTTGATCTTGACGCCGCCGAACACCACCGCGGACTGGGTGGGCACGTATTTGCTGTACAGGTTCACGCTGTCGTGTACCTGGGCGGCGAGTTCCCGGGTCGGGGTCAGGATCAGCGCCCGGGGGCCCTTGCCCTGACGGGGGTTTTCACTGAGCCGCTGCAACAACGGCAGGGTAAAACCGGCGGTCTTGCCGGTACCGGTCTGCGCCGCAGCCATCACATCCTTGCCGGACAGGACGGCGGGGATGGCTTTAGCCTGAATGGGTGATGGGGTTTCGTAACCCTGATCGGTGGTAGCACGGACCAGCTGCTCGGAAAGGCCGAGGGAAGAAAAACTCATATTGGATTAACTCTTGATTGTTCTGCCTCCACCAATGCCGGTCAAACGGAACATTGCGGGCAGATGCCATGCATCGTGCATGGAAAAAAGACGACTACGGTCGCTCACCGGTATCGGGAGGACGTCCTCTGACGGGTCGTATGAAGTGTCGCAAAGCAGGCAAATAGCCAGAAACTGCGGATCCTTAGAGGCAGGACGCGGGCACAGTAACAGGTTGAACCGGTGATAGCCATCGCAGATTCACCTATATCACTGCCGTTGGATCATCTGCGGCAGCGGCGCACCTTTAATAGGCCGCGAGGCCCATGGTCAGGGACGCCGCCAGAATACCCGTTGCTACCAGCAGAACCACCGATAACCGCAAATTCCACTGCAGGGCGATCTGCCGCGCCGGGTAACCGGTCAGGCGCTCCATCAAAAGCGAGTTGGCGGCGTGGGGAGACCCCGCCGAGGTAATGCCCCAGCCGCTGATCATGGCCATGCCCAGCCCCAGCATCGCATCGGCCGGCCATAGCGGTCCCAGCACGCCGCCCACCAGCGTACCGATCACAATCGGGTTAAATCCGCCAATACCGCCGATGAAAAATACCCAGGGCACCAGCAGGGCCAGTAGCGGAAAGGCCCAGGCTGGCGGCACGAAGCTGTCACCCAGAAGGCCCAGGGCCAGCAGGCTGACCAGTGCGCCGATAAAGGCCGAGCCCCCGACAATAATCAGCTCATTGCTGACCGGCGCCATGGAAGGCAATCCCAGCCGGTGCCCCTTCACGCCGCGAAAGATAAAACCCGTTATAGCGGCCACCAGACAGCTCAGGGTCACAGCCCGGGAGTAACTCAGATCAGCATAACCACTGAGCAGGAACACTCCGGCGCAGATCAGTCCGATGATCCCCCCAAACCGCAGCCAGGGCCCCAGCCCGGCCCGCACGTCATCCTCCGGTGGCAGCGCGGCTTCTGGTTCCCGCTGCCAGGCGCTGACGAGCAGAACCAGCACCGCCAGCGGCAGACTCAGGGCGATCAGTTCCCAGCTCTGCAGCCCGGGCAGAAACGTCACCGTCATTACAATCGAGATCGACAGGGGCGAACACATGGGCGACGCGGCAAACCCCCGCACCACCGCCCGTACTGCGTTGCGACTGGTGGCTGAATCACCCTTTTCCCGCATACGATGGCCGATCAGTGACCCGACAACGCCCACCGAGCCGAAATTCAGCGGCACCGACAGCAGCCCGGTACCAAACGCCAGACTGTAATAACGAGCGAGCGGCCGGCCGCTGAACAGGCTACCGGACAGGCGCAACAGATCGCTGGAATTGCCAAGCACTGAGGACAGCAGCATGACGGTCAGGATCAGCGCTGACAGCCGGGTCATATTTTCACTGGCGGTCGCCAGCGCGGCGGGCTGAACCAGGGCAGCGACGAGGGCACCCGCCACCACCAGCGTGAATAACATGCGGGCGACCAGGCGCAGCTCACGCCATGCCAGAAACACCGCCAGCACGACGCAGATAGCCCCTGCGGTCATCGCCCCCGGCACAAAGGAAAGCACACCACACAGCAGGGCTATGTAAGCCAGCCCGGAGCGCAGTGTGGTTGTGACGGAGTGTCCAGGGCGAGTCATTTGTGGTCACTTTTGATACGGGTGAGCTACTATTAGATGATCGCATCGATGATACACGATGCCAGCGAATCATTATAAAACTTATAATTAGCTGACAACGCCAATAACAACAATGTACACCGCTACCATCTCACCCGGGCATTCCGGTACCGACCCTCTCGGATTTCCACTCGCTTTATCGCAAAGCGACGTGAAATACCTGGCGGCCAGGCTGTTGCCAAGGCAGCAACTGCAGCCACCAGCCTCAAGCAAGCTGCAGCATCCTCAAAGTGCACAACAACAACCAAGGAGCACGCAATGAAACCTGCCCAATCATCCAATCGCTGGCAGAAAACCCTGCTCAGCACCGCCACCTCCCTCGCCCTCGCCTCCATTGGCATGGTCGGACTGGCGACAACGGCCCACGCTCAGGACAGTTTCAAGGTGGGCTTTGTCACCTTCCTGTCGGGTGGCGCGTCTGGCCCCTTCGGCGTCCCGGCATCCCAGGGTGCCAAAGTCGTGGTCGACGCCATCAACAGCGGTAACCTGCCAGCGCCCTATGATTCGAAAGGGGTCAACGGGCTGAACCTGGAAATGGTGGAAGTGGACGAAGCCGGTGGCCCCACCAAGCAGGTGGAGGAGTACCGCAATCTGGTGGAGCGGCAGAAGGTGAACGCCGTTATCGGCTATATATCCTCCGGCGACTGCCTGGCGGTGGGCCCGGTAGCGGAAGAGATGAAAACCTTCACCATCGCCTTCGACTGCGGTACCTCCCGCATGTTTGAGGAATTGAAGAACCCAAGGTACGTGTTCCGCACCGGTCTGGATGCGGTGGCGGATAACGTGGGCGCTGCCCGCTATCTGGCGGACACCCGCCCGGACGCCGTGCGCATCGCGGGCATCCAGCAGAACTACGCCTGGGGCCAGGATTCCTGGCAGGACTTCACGCTGGCGATGGAACAGCTTATGCCAGACGCGGAGATCGTCAATAACCAGATGCCACAGATCTTCCAGGGCAGCTATAGCACCGAGATCTCTGCCCTGCAGACCCGCCGGCCGGAGATTGTCCACTCCTCCATGTGGGGTGGTGATATGGAATCCTTTGTCGCCCAGGCCAACGCCCGCGGCCTGCTGGCCCAGGCAACGGCCCTGCTGACCACCGGCGAATCCGGCCTGCACCGGTTTGACGGTCAGGCGCCCAACGGCACCATTGTTGGCGGCCGCGGGCCGTTCGGCGGTTTCATGCCCGAGAACGATCTGAGCCAGTGGTTCAACAAAGCCTACGAAGAGAAGTACGGCACACCGCCCAGCTACCCCGCCGCCAAGGCAGCTCAGGCCATTCTCGCTCTGAAGTATGCCGCAGATAATGCCGGCGCCGAGGGTGTTCCCAGTGCCGATCAACTGGCTGCGGCCCTCAAAGGCGCCAGCTTTGAGTCCGTCAGCGGCACGGTCAGGATGAGCCTCGCCGGCGGCCACCAGGCCCTCCAGCCCATGCTGTACGGGGAGTATCACTTCGCCGACGGCAAGGGCGAACTGCGTAATGTGAAATCCTACCCTGGCGACTGTGTGTCAGCGCCCGACGGTTACAACGCTCAGCAATGGATCAGGGAAGGCTTCCCCGGCTCCAGCTGTGACTGAAGCCGCCATCTGAACCAGCACCGGCGGCCAGCGCCGCCGGTGAACCCCACCTGACCGGAGTAACCTTGATGTTGACCGTCTGGGCGATACTGATTGACGGGTTTATCTATGCTTCCTGGCTGTTTCTGGTGGCCGCCGGGCTGACTGTCATTTACGGGGTCATGCGCATTCTCAACATGGCCCACGGCAGCCTGTATGCCCTGGGTGCCTATGCTGCCGCTTCGGCCCTGGGCTGGTACTACGCCGGTGGCGGCGATCAGCTGTGGATGGCCTTTGCCATTCTTGCCGTGAGTGCCATCACCATCGGTGCCG
>CAYMQO010000146.1:0-5783 GCA_964392405.1 uncultured Marinobacter sp. | reverse complement strand
TTCCAGGTAAAGCCAAAGATATAGGCCAGGCCACTTAACAGGCCCAGGAAACTGATCACCACAAAGGTAATACTTTGCCAGGAAAACAGACGACCAAGCCGGGTGACTTCAGACTCGGCTTCCGGTAGGGCCGCGGGGGCCTGCTCCTGCATTATCGATTGAGTCATAGGATTCAGTTCTTATAAAAGTTATTCGAATGCCGGGACTCCCCCCTGCGAAAACACAAGGGGGCGCATTTCCCGCGTTTCTACAGCCGTGTGCGGAATCCTTCCAGGCCTTCGGTGTGCTTCCTAAAAATTGCCATGTATTCTTCGTTGTTCTGTCCTGGTGCAATGCGCTTGTCCCGGGCTTCGGCCATGGCCGCCTCACGGGCGCTGATCCATGCGTCCATTCTCTCGGTCGCTTCCTGATTCCAGACGTCGTCCTCTTCGGTCCACTCACCAATTTCCTTCAGGTAACGTACGGTACCTTCGTGAACCGGCAGCGGGGAGCTGTCCAGATAATCCCGGAAGGCTTCAAGGGACATCCGGGCCGACAGGGCGTGAGACCCCTTGTATTCGTCGTAGGCCTTGTGGAACCACTTGGCCATGTCATAGGCAAAGTCAGCATCTGCGTCTGCAGGCACAGAATACAGGAAGTTGGAGGTCAGGCCGCCCACACCCTGGGCTGTGCTCACGCCCATATTGATCGTAACCGGAACGGTCATGGGGCGGTGCTCCAGGTAGGCGTCCCAGGCCTCGGTATTGCTTTGGTCCATGTCCAGCCAGCGGATACCGCCTGGTGCGCCTTCCATCTCTGCCAACACCGAGCTGACCGTGGCGCAGTAGGCAACGTCAGCCTTGCCTTCCACCACAGAACGGCAGTTCTCCACATAGCTGCTGGCCGGCACGAACGTCAGCAGGTCCTCGGCTTCTTCTCTGGACAGACCCAGGTAGGCGGGCAAGGCGTCCCGTGCTGCGCTGATCATGGGCGGCGAGAACGCCCCGACCGCCACGCGGATACCGTCCTGCTTCAGATCTTCCATGGTTTCAAGATCCGACGCTCCGGACACGACAAATCCCCAGGGGGTGTCATTGTGGTGCCAGACCACATGCTGGGCCACCGCCTTAATACCAGCGTAGGCACCGACGCCTTCGGTCTGGGAGCGGATCTCGGCCGAGGCCACTGAACTGATGTGGATATCGCGCCGATCGGTCAGGCGGCGGTAGCGCTGTGCTTCGCTGTCTTCCGGGACAATCCTTGCATTGGTACCGGTCTGTTTTTTCAACACGGGCGCCCAGCCATTGGTGGATGCAAAACTGCCGCTGGAGGTACCCGGTGTACCGACAACCAGCAGGCGCGGGAGGTCATAGTCCTCGGCCTGAGCGACACCGGCGGAAACGCACAGGGACACTGCGATAGTGGCGGACAGCAGGGACCGAGCGGGGGAAACGTTCGTCATTAACCAACCTCTTTTAGTAGTTATAAACATTGCTTCCTGCATAACAACGACCAAGCCTGATCCTGACAAGTGTCAGGCTAGGGTATCACTAAGAAACGGCCGAATAAATATTACGAGCGAGTGCTCGAAATATGAACAGGCAGCGCCCGCCAACGCTGCCTGCTTTAGCATTGGGTCTGCAATCAGATCCGTGAGCGGAAACCTTCCAGCCCTTCCGTATGCTTACGGTAGATTTCCAAAAACTGTTCGTTGTTATAGTCAGCGTCAACCCGCTGTTTCCGGGCCTCTTCCAGTGCGGCCGTGCGAGCCTCCATCCAGCGATCCATCTTAGCAATGGCCTGCTGGTTCCAGGCCTCGTCTTCCTCGCTCCAGAGACCGATCTCCTTCAGGTAGCGAACGGTCCCCGCATGCACTGGCAGGGGTGATTGGTTGAGGTAACCGCGGAAGATTTCCACATCCATACGCGCCGCCAGGCTATGGGTCCCCTTATAGGCATCGAATCGTTTGTGGAACCATTTCGCCATGCTATAAGCAAAAGCTTCGTCTGCATCCGCATGAACTGCGTAAAGGAAATTGGACGCGATACCATCAACGCCTCTTGCGGTGGACACGCCCAGATTCATGGTAGTGGGCACGACCATGGGACGGTGCTGCAAGAATCCGTCCCAGGCTTCCTTGTTGTCCAGGTCCATGCTCAGCCAGCGGATACTGCCCGGTGCACCTTCCATTTCGGACAGTACGGAACTGACCGGTGCGCAGTAAGCGACGTCGGCTTTGCCCTCAACCACGGAGCGGCAGTTCTCGGCGTAGCTGCTGTTGGGTACGAACCTCAGCAGCTTTTCTGTCTCCTGCTCAGACAGCCCCAGGTAGCCCGGCAGCGCCTCCCGTACGGCGGTTGTCATAGGTGGTGAATGTGCCGCCTGGGCAACCCGCACACCGCCCTTCTTGAGGTCTTCCATGGTTTTCAGGTCCGAAGAACCGGACACCACGAAGCCCCAGGGGGTATCGTTATGGTGCCATACCACACGCTGGGCCACGGGTTTGGTACCGGCATAGGCCCCGATGCCTTCGATCTGAAACCGCATCTCGGCCGCCGAAACAGAGCTCATGTTGATATCACGACGATCAGTAAGCCGGCGGTAGCGCTGGGCCTCGCTGTCTTCCGGCACAATGCGGGGGACGGTGCCCGTGTCTTTTTGCAGCAAGGGTGCCCAGCCGTTGGTCGAGGCAAAACTGCCCGAGGCAGTGCCCGGGGTACCGATAACCAGCAGCCTGGGCAGGTCGTAGTCTTCAGCCTGGGCAGCGCCAGCGGTCAGGCCAAGGGCCAGAGCGGTAGTGATGGAAAGAACGGAACGCGGAATACGGATGGTTCGTTTACTGGGCATAGTCGGTCTCCATTGGACTCTTTTTGTTCTTCGCGATAAAGATCTTGCAACCGGTTGTTATTCCAAGCTGTTTTAATGGCTGCGATGTCAACCGATACCCTGCGGGCCCGCGGCCCTGCGCTGGTACCGATACTGACAAGCGTCAGGCTAGCCGCTGCTGGGTTGGCGGTCAATACTCGACTTGCCTCAATGAACGCTTCAGGGCAGCTCGAGTTATAGATCTTGACACAAGTGGGGCTCGCAGCTTAGCGTTGGCTGACAAGTATCAGGATAATAATTCAAGCCAAACCGGATATTTCCATAATGATTACAACCCCCAACCCCGTCGCCTCCGCCGTGACATCAACCGCTATGTCCCGGGAAGAGGCGATTGACCACGTCCTTCGTAACGATCCACGTTTCAGCATCGGGCAGACCCGGATCTGGGGCAACCCGTTTACCGTCTTCACCAACGCGCCTGACAATCTGCAGGCACTCCTGAAGGAAGCCGTTGGTAACTACCCCAGCCGGGATTTTCTGATTTACCAGGACGAAAGGTGGACTTACAGTGAGTTCGCTGCCGAGGTGAACCGCGCAGCCCATATGCTGACTTCCGAGCTGTCGGTTCAGCCAGGCGATCGTATCGCCCTGGCCATGCGGAACTATCCGGAACTGGCCATTCTGCTGATGGCCATCGTGTCGATAGGCGCCGTTGTGGTGCCGCTGAATGCCTGGTGGTCGGGTGAAGAACTGGCCTTCGCGGTCCGCGACAGTGATGTTCGTCTGGTATTTGCCGATGGCGACCGGTATGCAGCCCTCAGGCCCCAGGTTAACGCCCACCCGGTAACCCTTATTGGCGTTCGTGACGCAACAAGCGCCCCGCTGCAGTACGCGGACCTGCTCTCCCGCTCATCGGACGAGAGCTGGCCAGAGGCTGTGGTCGCACCGGATGACGATTTTGCCGTGCTGTACTCATCCGGCTCATCCGGACGTCCCAAGGGCGTACTGCTCACCCACCGGGGCGCCATTTCCAGCATCCACTCCTGGCGGATGGTCGAGGAAGTTGCTGCGCTGATGTTTCCCGAGGCGGCTGCGAATCTGGCCGGGTTGCCGGCCTACCTGATTGTGACGCCGCTTTTCCACGTAACAGCCCTTCACTCCATGTTCCTGCGCGGTCTTGCCCTGGGCGCGCGCCTGGTACTGATGTATAAGTGGGATCCGGAAGAGGCGGTAGCCATTGTCGAGCGTGAGCAGATTACCCGCTTCGTGGGCGTGCCGACCCAGTCGGCTGAACTGGGCCGCACGGCTGAAAAGCTTGGGGTCGCTTTGAACTCCCTGGATACCGTCGGATCCGGTGGCGCCAAACGCCCTGCGGCGGAAGTGCTGCAGCTTGCCCAGCGGTTCCCGGGGGCGAAAATCGCCACTGGCTGGGGCATGACCGAGACCAATTCCCTGGGCATCCTGTTGTCCGGACCGGAGTACGTGGATAACCCCGACGCCGCCGGTCGTCTCACGCCGCCCCTGCAGGAAATGCGCATTGTGGATGAGGCCGGAAACGACGTACCGGCCGGCGACGTGGGCGAGCTGGTCGTGCGCAGCCCGGCGAATATGCGGGGCTACCTGAACCTTCCTGAAGAAACCCGCGAAAGCCTGCGGGATGGCTGGCTCTATACCGGCGATCTGGCGAGAGTGGACGAGTCGGGGCTGATTTATATTGTCGACCGCAAGAAAAGCATCATTATCCGCGGCGGGGAGAACATTTCCTGCCTGGAAGTCGAAGGTGCCCTGCACCAGCATCCTGCCATTGCCGAAGCCTGCGTGTTCCCGGTAGCCGACGACAGGCTGGGGGAAATCGTGGGGGCAGCGGTTTATGTACAGGAAGGCTATGATATGGATCAGGCAAGCATCCGCGATTTTCTGAAAGAGCGGCTGGCCGCCTTTAAGGTGCCGGAGCGGATCTGGCTCTGGCACACGCCCTTACCCAAGGGCGGCACCGGGAAACTGGATCGTAAAGTCCTGCAGGGCCTCTGCCAAAGCCGCGACTAAAACTGCGGCCAGCATTTTTTCGATGGGAAAATCTTCCCTCAAACCTGAGTCTGAAAAACTCATTACAACAAGGAGAAGCACACGTGGATCACACCACCACGCCACCAGAAATGAACGACCTCAGAATGTCGGAAAAGTCACGCCCCCTTTTGGAGGCTGTGAAGAAGCACATTCGCGACAATGTGGATCCTATCCTGGAAGAGTATGAGCGCCTCGGCGAAGGCCGCGCAGACCGCTTCAGCTATGCTCCTGGTCAGTTAGAGCTGCTGGAGGGCGCCAAGCAGAAAGCGAAGGAAGCCGGACTGTGGAACTTCTTCCTGCCAAACGCGGAAACCGGTGAAGGTCTCTCCAACCTGGACTACGCCTACATTGCCGTAGAACTGGGCAAGAACCCCCTGGCTTCGGAAACCCTGAACTGCTCCGCGCCGGATACCGGTAATATGGAAGTGCTGGAGCGTGTCGGTACGCCCGAACAGAAAGAACAGTGGCTCAAGCCGCTGCTGGAAGGCAAGATTCGCTCATGTTTCGGCATGACTGAGCCCCATGTTGCCTCTTCCGATGCCCGCAATATCGAAACCAGCGCTGTGCTGGACGGCGATGAGTGGGTTATCAACGGCGAGAAGTATTACATTTCCGGCGCCGGCGATCCTCGCTGTAAGATCATGATCTGTATGGTTAAAACCAGCCCGGATGCTGAGCCCTTCCGTCAGCAGTCACAGATTCTGGTCCCCATGGACGCTCCGGGGCTGACCATAGTCGGTCCCATGAACGTGTTCGGGCACGACGACGCCCCTCACGGCCATATGCACATCACCATGGAAAACGTCCGGGTGCCCAAGGAGAACATTCTCTGGGGCGAAGGTCGCGGTTTCGAGAGTTCCCAGTTGCGCCTTGGGCCGGGCCGAATTCACCCCTGCATGCGCTCCATCGGC
>CAYMQO010000145.1:0-5814 GCA_964392405.1 uncultured Marinobacter sp. | reverse complement strand
GCGCTGGGCATCATGTCGGGGCTGGAGACTGAGCAGTTTATCCGCTGCGTTGCAGACCGGGACGTGGCATCGCTGGTCAAGCTGCCGGGTATCGGCAAAAAAACCGCCGAGCGTCTGCTGATCGAAATGGCGGATCGTATCGGCCAGCTGGATGGCATGGCGGCCCAGAGCTCGCCGGATGCAGTCTCCGGCAAGCCGGCAGCCCGTCAGCCTGACGCCAGTGAAGAGGCCGAGGCTGCGCTCATTGCGTTGGGCTACAGGCCCCAGGAGGCGTCCCGCGCTATCAGCCGCGTGGCAGAGGAAGGCATGAGCCGGGAAGAGCTTATCCGCCAGGCATTAAAAGCCATGGTTCCTGCCGGCTGACCGCTTCCGGCGACCCTTCCGAGGCTGTGAACGTGTAAAGAGCGTAACGTGACAGGCCTTATGCGGATCGTACAATGTGTCCGGGTTAGCGGGTGACCGAAGCCGGTCCGGTCGCCGGAACTGTCGGTTCAGGATGGATGAACTTATCATCCAAACACAGGTATGATGGTGAAAACCTGTAACGAGTCTTTACATGATTGAATCTGATCGACTGATTTCCCCCAAGGCCGGGCTTCAGGAAGAAGTCTACGACCGGGCCATCCGGCCCCATCGTCTGGCCGAGTATGTGGGTCAGCCTGCGGTACGGGAGCAGATGGAGATCTTCATCTCAGCGGCCCGGGCACGTGACGAAGCGCTCGACCATACCCTGATCTTTGGTCCGCCCGGGCTGGGCAAGACCACCCTCGCCAATATCATTGCCAACGAAATGGGCGTGGCCATCAAGACCACCTCCGGACCCGTCCTCGAAAGGGCCGGCGATCTGGCAGCCCTGCTTACAAACCTGGAGCAGGGTGACGTACTGTTTATCGATGAGATTCACCGTCTTAACGCCGCCGTGGAAGAGGTGCTTTACCCGGCGATGGAAGACTATCAGCTGGACATCATGATAGGAGAAGGGCCGGCGGCCCGGTCCATCAAACTGGATCTGCCACCATTCACGCTGGTAGGTGCCACTACCCGTGCCGGGCTGCTGACATCGCCCCTGCGGGATCGCTTCGGCATTGTGCAGCGGCTGGAGTTCTACAGTACGGCTGACCTGGCCTCGATTGTGGTCCGTTCGGCGGCGCTGTCGGGGGTTACCCTGGATGACGCCGGGGCGTGGGAGATCGCAAGGCGCTCCAGGGGTACGCCACGGATTGCCAACCGCCTGTTGCGGCGGGTGCGGGACTATGCCGAAGTGAAAGGGGACGGCACCATCAGCGCGGCTATTGCCGATCAGGCGCTGGACATGCTGAAGGTGGATAACGAAGGGTTTGATCATATGGACCGGCGGCTGCTGCTGGCGATGATCGAGAAGTTCGACGGTGGCCCGGTTGGGGTCGACAGCCTGGCGGCGGCCATTGGTGAAGAGCGCGGGACAATTGAAGATGTTCTCGAGCCGTTTCTGATCCAGCAGGGTTTTATGGTGCGCACGCCGAGGGGGCGAATGGTCACCAGTCACGCCTATCTCCATTTCGGCGTTAAGCCGGTCACCCCGGGCCAGGAGGATCTTCTTGACGGTCAGCAGTAACACGACAACCGGGACCATGGAAGCCTACTCACTACCGGTCCGCGTCTATATCGAAGATACGGACGCTGGTGGAATTGTCTTTCATGCCAAATACCTGCATTACATGGAGCGGGCCCGTACCGAATGGGTTCGCCATCGTGGCGTGGGATTGCGGGCAGGCCTAAGTGACAACATCAGCTATGTGGTACAGAAGCTGGCCATCCACTATGCTGCACCGGCATATCTGGATGACGAGCTGGAAGTGACGGCCGACCTGACCGCCGCCGGGCGCGTATGGATGGAGTTTGATCAGATC
Organism: uncultured Marinobacter sp.; assembly: GCA_964392405.1. Taxonomy (GTDB): domain Bacteria; phylum Pseudomonadota; class Gammaproteobacteria; order Pseudomonadales; family Oleiphilaceae; genus Marinobacter. The sequence goes on along the minus strand of CAYMQO010000145.1, from coordinate 3,925 downwards.
GTGCGTCGCAAGGGCGCGGATCAGGTACTGGCCCGTGGGACGGTACGCGTGGCTTGCATTGCCCTGGACAGCGGCCGGCCACGCCGACTGCCGGAAGACCTGAGTCAGCTGCTGAACCAGCACCTGGCGTCACAGCAATCATCGCAACAACATCAGGAGTGAACGGTGGAATCAGAGCTCTCTGTATGGCATCTCATTGCCCAGGCAGGCCTGTTGGTACAGCTGGTTATGCTGTTGCTGGTACTGGCCTCAGTTATTTCGTGGGCGCTTATCTTTCAGCGGGTTCAGGTATTCCGCAAGGCGAAACGCTCGCAACTGGCCTTTGAAGAGCAGTTCTGGTCCGGCATGGACCTGGGGCAGCTTTACCGGGAAGTAAACGCCAATCCGACGCCTTACTCAGGCATGGAATCGGTTTTTCGCGCCGGGTTCCGGGAATTCTCTCGCCTGCGCCAGCAGAGCCGTGATGCGGATGCGGTAATGGAAGGCGCCCAGCGGGCCATGCGGGTGGCATTCTCCCGGGAGCAGGAGCGGTTGGAAACCCATCTGCCATTTCTGGCGACGGTCGGGTCTACCAGTCCCTATATAGGCCTGTTCGGCACGGTCTGGGGCATCATGAACTCTTTCCGGGGCCTGGCGACGGTACAGCAGGCAACGCTGGCAACGGTTGCACCGGGTATTTCCGAGGCGCTGATCGCGACCGCCATGGGCCTGTTTGCGGCAATTCCGGCGGTTATCGCCTATAACCGTTTCTCGGCCATGTCGGACGCCCTGCTCAAGAACTATGAAACCTTTGCAGAAGAGTTCTCCAGCATTCTTCACCGCCGGGTGCATGGCAATGGTGGCGGTGCCCAGGGCTGAAGGCCCGGTCAACAGGAGGGTATGACATGAAAGGCGGAATGATGCAGACCGTGCGCCGCAAGCCCATGTCCGAGATAAACGTGGTGCCCTACATTGACGTGATGCTGGTGCTGCTGGTGATCTTTATGGTTACCGCGCCGATGCTCACCCAGGGTGTGAAGGTCGACCTGCCGCAGACCACGTCGGATCCGATTCAGGCCGAAAAGGACACTGAGTCAGTTGTGGTATCTGTGGACGCCAACGGCGCCTATTACCTCCAGGTAGGGGATGAAGGCAGTGACCCCATGCCGCTGGTCCGGCTGCAGGAGCAGGTGGGGAAGATCATGGCGGAGCGGACCAACCGGGAAGTATTGGTGCGCGGGGACCAGAATGTGCAATACGGGAACGTAGTGCGTCTAATGTCCGCATTACAGCAGGCAGGCGCGACCAATGTCGGCCTTATCACGGAAGCTGAAGAGACAGACAGGACGGGTGGTTAATCAGTGACGGATCCACGCTCCGAAGATCGTAAGGAAAGTCGTCCGGCCTGGACATCGCCGGTTATCCTGTCCCTGCTGTTGCATGGGGCACTTGTGGTGGTCACGCTGATGAGCTGGCACTGGATCTCGCCTATGGAGGAGCCGCCGGAGCCGAGCATCTCGGCCCGTCTGGTGTCACCAGAAGCGGTGCCGCCACCGGAAACGACATCGCCGCCACCGCAACCCGAGCCAGAACCACAACAGCCGGATCGGGAAGACGAGGCGCAGCGGGAGCGTGAAGCTGAACAGCGGCGCCTCGAGCAGGAGCGTCAGCGCCAGCAGGAGGAGGCTCGCCGACAGGAAGAGCAGCGACTGGAGCAGCAACGGCAACAGGAGGCCGCGGCGGCACAGGAGCAGGAGCGTAAAGCGCGGGAAGCGGAAGAAGCCGCTAAAGAGAAAGCCCGGGCAGAAGCCGAAGAGCGGGCCCGTCAGCAGGCGGAGCAGGAGCGTAAGGCCCGGGAAGAGGCCGAACGGAAAGCCGAGCAGGAACGTCAGGCCAGCGAGGAGGCCGAGCGCAAGGCCGAAGCCGAACGCCAGCGTCAGGAGCAGCAGCGGAAAGAGGAAGAAGAGCGTCGCCGTCAGGAGGCCGAACGCCAGCGGCAGGAAGAAGAACGCCGTCGCCAGGAAGAAGCTGAGCGTCAGCGCCAGGAAGAAAACCGTCGCAAACGGGAGCAGCAGCTGGAGCAGATGGCTCGCGAGGCGGAAGAAGCCCGCGTGGCAGAGCAACGCCGGCGGGAACAGGCGGCTGCCGCCCGGGCCCGGGAAACCCAGATGCTTAACGAGCGTTCCCGTTATGAGTCCCTGATCCGGGATGCGCTGCACGGTGCCTGGTATCCTCCCGCCTCAGCCCGCGAAGGCATGAGCGTGGTACTCAGGCTGACGCTGTTGCCGAGCGGTGAACTTCAGTCGGTGAACATCGTCGAAAGCAGTGGCAATACGGCGTTCGATAACTCGGCAGTCAGCGCCGCCCGGGCGATCAACCGATATCCGTTACCGGACAGTAGGGATACATTCGACCGTTACTTCAGACAGTTTACAATTCGCTTTGAGCCGGAGGTCTGAGGGCTCTTATGAGCACTCTCCTGAAGACACTGATGTACAGACCGCCGCAATGGAAACGCAGACAGGATGGTGAGGCCAGAATGAGACAAAGCAGACAGGCGTGGCGCAGGTTGACCGTCGTACCAGTGGCACTGGTTATCATGGTGGCGCTGGCCACCAGTGCCCATGCCGAACTGATGATCCGGGTAACCAAGGGAGCCGGCGAAGCGGTTCCGGTCGCGGTGGTGCCCTTTGGTCAGTCCGGCGACCTTCCGGCCGAGGACAGTATCAGCACCATTATCCGCAATAACCTGGAAATGACCGGTGAGTTCAATCCGCTGGCGGCTGAACGGATGCTGAGCCTGCCCACCAATGGTGATGACGTATTCTTCCGGGACTGGCGCATGCTGGGCCAGCGTTACCTGCTGGTGGGTAATGTCAGCCGGGAAGGCGACAATGTCCGCGCGCGATACGAACTGTTCGATGTTAACGGAGAGCGGCGCCTGCTCGGGGAGTCGTCCAGCACTTCTGTCGGTAACATCCGTTCGTTGGCGCACCATATCAGCGACAAGGTTTATGAGGCGCTCACCGGCGAGCCGGGGGTATTCTCCACCAGGCTGGCGTATGTGACTCTGGACGAGCAGGGCGGCAAGCCCCGGTACCGCCTTCAGGTGAGCGATGTGGATGGCCGTCGGGCCAGCGTTCGTCTTGAAAGCCGGGAACCTATCCTGTCACCCTCCTGGTCACCGGATGGCCGGAGCCTGGCCTACGTTTCCTTTGAGAGCGGCAAGCCGCAGATCTTTATCCATGAGCTTGCCAGTGGCAAACGCACGGCCGTGGCGTCATTCCCGGGTCTGAACTCTGCCCCAAGCTGGTCGCCGGACGGACGCTCGCTGCTGGTCACCCTGTCCCGTTCCGGCAACGCTGAAATCTATCGCCTGGACGTAGATTCCCGTTCCCTGACCCGTCTGACGGACCATTGGGCCATCGATACCGAGGGTACCTGGCATCCGGACGGCAAAGGGCTGGCCTTTACGTCGGACCGCTCCGGTGGGCCACAGGTCTATATTAAAGACTCTCTCAATGCCGAGCCCCGCCGGGTGACCTTCAGTGGCCGCTATAACGCCGGCCCGCGCTTTAGCCCCGATGGCCGCTATCTATACTACGTTCATCAGCGGGAAGGAGCGTTTCATATCGCTCGCATGGAGCTGGAAACCGGTAACGAACAGGTGTTGACCCGTACCGGTATGGACGAATCACCCAGTATCGCGCCCAATGGCCGTATGCTGATCTATGCCACCCGTCAGGGTGGGGAGAGCGTACTCACCGTCGTTTCAGCCAGCGGCGGTGCGGCCTACACGCTGCCTGCGGCAAGGGGCGATGTACGTGAGCCGGCGTGGTCCCCGCTTCTGCGATAGGAAACGGGATCACCGGCTTGATCATCAGGACCTGAAAAACCAAACCAGAAGGAAGTTCTATGACCAACATAACGAAGAAAACTGCATTTG
>CAYMQO010000144.1:0-5851 GCA_964392405.1 uncultured Marinobacter sp. | reverse complement strand
GGACGCGCCGGCCCCGACAGGCTGACCGGCGGAACCGCCGAGCTGGAAGCAGGAGTGTGATATGACGTCTCACCCCCCCGCTGACACCGGAACCGGCCCCGGAACACCGGCCCGTGGGATATTTCGCCCATCACCATGGTCATGGCCATGCCCGGCGCTGTGTTGCCATCGCCCAGGAACTGCATCCCCGACCGGTGACGATTTTCTGTGCCCGGCCAGAGATCTTCCCCTGGCTGCCCGCGAATGCCGAGATCATTACCATCCCGGATTTTCATGGCAAGCAGGCCAGGTCCGCCCAGCTGCATGAGCAGCCCGCCTGCGTAGCATTGGATTGTGCACCGGTTGGGGTGTCTGCCATTCGCGGGACCGGTGGCATCATCGCCGCCTGGCTGGCCCGGGAAGACCCGGTGCTGTTTGTTGTGGACTCTGCGTACCGGAGTGGTGTTACTACGACGAGCAGACGTGCAAGGCAGAAGCCCTGGCCGTGCGCAACCTTGCGGTTTACGCGCCCCGCTGGCCAGCAAGTTTTGCCCAATGGCGGCAACTGGTGGATAAAGCCCTGCTATGCGACCTCGACGGCCAGCGGGCGCTGGTGGACGATCAGGCCGCCGCCCATGCCGCGCGTTTTCTGGAAGGACTGATTGCAGACCTTTGGGAAAACAGCGCGCCGGATGAGCTTGCCACACAGCGTCCGTTTATCCGCTGCCAGCCCATACCAGCCCGGGACCTGGTAGCCACTAATTCAGCGGGGGAATCCATGTCGGATGCGAGTTGATCCGGGCTACTGCCGGCATCTGCCCCTTGGCCCGTTTTCACTTTCAGGCGATAGTTGAGTCGTGAGTGAGCTCAGGGAATTCTATAAATACCAATGAACAGTTCACCGTCAGCGTTCTCTTCCTTGACGGCCAACAGCTCACCGTCGTCACTAAGGTATTGAAATGCACCGCTCCCCCAATCAGATGACATGCGGTCGAACCCCGGGGATCGGTAAGCACGTTGAGCGATCAGAACCCGCGTGCTCAGGTCCCACACCTGTATGTCACCCTCGGTCGTGATCACCAGGCGCTCTTTTGGCGTTACACCAATATGGTATATGGGCTTTCCAAGTTGGAATTCGAAAACGATCCCGAACGGCTCCAAGCTATAAAAGTAGGCGCTGTTTCCTGACGCGAGAACGAAAAGTTCGTCTGTAGGGTGCATTGACAGATGGCGATGTGGGTATGTGGTATGTGTGCCACTCTCTGACTGCGTGCACCTGCCAATCGGTCGTTGCTTAGTCACGATCCAGGCCAGGCAGTTTCCCTCAGAGTCCAGGGCGACAATATAGTTCTCCCCTGCGGAAGGTTTAGGCAAGGGAGCAAAGAGATTGGATGACCAGAAATCCAGTTCCTGTCCTATGATATTGAGTCGATATACGTCACCATTACGTTCCCCGAAATAAAACCGGTGCTTATGAGTCAGGGCCCCCCTGACTCCACCCATTCGCGCTGGGAATGTTTCACCGGTGCGCCAGTCAATGGCATGCTCACCTAATAAAAACCGATCATTATTCAGTATGCCACCATACTTGCCCGGATAGCGCTGGACCTGATCAGGGTTGCTAAGTGAATGAACGTACAGGATCGCGGCAGCGTGTTCCGAGGTGTCTTCTGCTCCAACCTCCGCGTGGCCCTCTCCATAAGTGAAAAAATGGTCGCCGTCCAGAAATCCCGACAAATACTTCAGGTACTGCCTTTCGAAAATTCTGTCAGGATCGAACTGATGAAAGATCTCGCCGCTGCCCGTATTTGAGAGAGCGATGACACGCTGGTATCCCAGTTGATTTTTGTCGTCGTAGTCCCATGCCTTATATTGCAGCAGGTTGTGTTTTCCGTCTTTCGAAAACTGGAATCGCTCCATGGTAATCAGTTCACTATCGATGGACCTGCCAAGAATCTCCGAAGGGGCGATGATTGAAACGAGGTCGATGGAGTGTGCCGGCTTCTGATCGATGACGGCGACTACATCATGTCGCGCAGCGCAGGCTGACAGAGTGAAGGCCGTAGTCAGTAGGAAAAGGCTGAATAATCTCATTGTGTCAGTCCAGCCTTGGTTTGGCACAGACAAAGCCGTGATAATATCTGGTGAACTCCTCCGGCGATATGTCCGCGACTCGTGCGTTTACTGGGTAGGCTTTCCCGTCTGCCCCCCAACTATGCATATCAAACTGGAGGGAAGAGTTGTACGTGCTGTTGACCGCGGATAAACCTGGACGGGGAGCAGGTTTATGTCCAATCAGCATCTGGCTGACCTGCACAACCCAATGATTTGGCAAAGGTGCGGCGATTTTAGGAGTGTCCTTCTGAAACTTACTGGCGCCGAGCTCGATACCGGCCATGGGGGCAAGTATGGAGCCTTGAATCAGAAGACAAACGCAGTGTCCGGCCTTAAGTTTTTCATTCGCCCTGAGCAGATTATCATAGGATGATGTGACGACGGTCGAAGTATGATTTTCAACTTTGGCGAACAGTCCAGTATCTTCAAACCAGCCTATCAGCGCGCCCGGAAAGGTCATGCCGGCCACATTAGAGCCCGGGCCGGACATTCTGGAAAATGCATTACTTGAATCACGAATGCTGGCTAAGGTAACCCAGTCTGCTGCTGAGAAATGATGGCCCTCGTTCCTCAGACTAAGGCCATCTCTGGCATTCCGGCAGCTCTCGCTGGGCTCGACGACGAGATCTCCAAGGCGGCTTTTCCCGAAAAGTGCCAGTTCCAGCGCGTATTGCTCGTAGTGATCCGGAAAATACTTTGCAACGCAATGCATAAAGGCCGCCGGGCCACAAAGTGGGGTATTGCCCTGCCGCACGTTAAGTGGATTTCTGATTCTCTCGTGGATCTGGAGATGGAAATCCACGCCGGAACTAATGCACTTAAATGCTAACTCCGACTGGCCTTTTTGCTTGATAAGCGTGCGCAGTTCATGAAGAGTTCGTCTATGAGTGGCAGATACACTTCGGGCATGCATTGCGGTAGCCATTGGTCATCCCTGTAAATATTATCCTTGTCCTAAAGTGCCTCCATTGTCCGGAGCACTTCATCCCGCCGACATGAAAATATCGCTTACCAATCTTCTTGTCCAGCTCCATTTGAGAGGCCTGCGAACTCAGCTCTGGAGTTGCCCCCACTGAACCGGAGTCGAGCTCCGGTTCGAGTTCCGGGCTGCGTGTCAGAAGCGTACTTCCGGACCGAAGCTGAAGATCTGGATATCGGTTTCCCCGAGATCGGAGTTGCCCACATCCACCAGGTAATCCCAGTCCGCCCGAAGGCTGATCGACTCATTGAGGTTATAGCGGGCGCCGATGCCGGTGCGGAACGCCATGCCATCTTCATCGTCAGACCCCGAGACACCAAAAGCCGGAGCACTGACCTTGTAATCGACCAGCCAATACATCTGCTATCGGTTATTTTGGTCTGTCATTTGGTCAGGCAGATGTTAAGGACCTCTGTGACAGCGCATTGGACTCCTGCGATGACACGGCCTTTACCGGTCGAATCCACGGTGGAGAACATCTGAACCGCTATGTGGATCTGGAGTTTGGTTACCGGTACGTCGATCATGTGGATGCTTCGTTCGGCTTGCTGGAAGCGGAAGCCGATGGGCACTTCGTCGACGCCACGCTGCACGTCGGCACGTCCCGTACCGAACCATTCCAGGTGTTTGCAAAGGCCGGCGCCATTTTACAATCATCTGTCTTGCCGTTTATGTGGGACAACTCCAGCTTGCAGCCATTGATTATGACTAGCGATTTTTCCGGGTTCAGCGTCGTTGGTCCAACAGGCTGGAGGCTGCCCTGACCTGCACCCATCTTCAAATGCCCTTTCCACGCCGGAGTTACCGTTGAAAGTACGCCAGTAAAGCCCTAGCGGAGCCACCCGCATTACCCCGCCACAACCTTCCAAAACTCCCTTTCATAAACGTTAATCAGCTAACCCTGAAAACCACTCACTCATCCGCCCATACCCAAACACAAAGGCTAACTTCCTTGCGCGGGTCAGGCTTACATAGACCAATGCACGCTCTTCATTCTCTCGCTGCCGGCGTGTCACCGCATCGGCGGCGGTCTTCACCACAAAGTCCAGCGGCACAAGTCCCTGATTCGCCGAGGCCAGAAACACCCCATCAAATTCCAGGCCCTTTACCCGGTGCATGGTGGCCAGGTTCAGAGCATCATCCGGCGTGGCCGCGCTCTGTCCTTCCAGAACGTGGCAAAGCTGCTGCCGGCTTTCCAGTGCTGCTTTCAGCTCATTTACCTCCCGGCGAGTACGGGCGATCACGCAGCAGGCTTCAGGTGTCAGACCATTGGATGTAATCGCGGTTAAAATGGCTTCTGCCTGCTGGTCCATGGACTCAAAACAGCGCACTTCGGGTGCAGGGCCGTGCATCAGAGAGTGGTAGAACTTCTGAGTGTCTTGCCCACCGTCCAGGTCATCCACTTCCACACCTTCCAGAATACTTACAGCCATCTTTCGGGTTTCGTCAGTGGTTCGATAATTAATCTTCAAGCGGGCACTGCGGCCCCGAATATCAATACCGCACTGGCCGAGAACCACCTTGTTCTTGCCATAGATTCTCTGATGACCGTCCCCCACAATAAACAGATCGTTCGGGCCAGGTGGCACCAGGGCACGAATCAGCATGAACGCCTGTGTGCCCATGTCCTGGGCCTCATCCACAATCACCGCGGCCAGCTCAGGGCGCAGCTCCGGCTTGTTCTCGATCAATTCACGGGCATCCCGGTAGGCATCATCGGTTTCTTTCAGATAGTTGCTGGCGAGAAGATGCCTGTAACGTTCAAAGACTGGCCAGATCTCAACCCGTTGCTGCCGATTCAGGCGAGTGCCGCGGCCAATACGGGATGCTTTCTTGTACTCATCTACACTGCCTACCGACTGAGGCTGAATCACCCTCGCCCATTCTTCCTGAAAGAAGGCCATTCCAAGTTCAATGCTGGCAGGTTTCTCGGAATAGGCCTGCTCCCAGAGCTTCTTCTCCTCACGGCTATCCAGAAGCAATCCGTAATCGTAGCCCTGCTTTTTCAGGAAGTTCATTACCCAGGCATCCAGGTTTTGCACCTCAATCCGGGCAAGAGCGTCCTGGGAGCAGATTTTGTTCAGGTTTTGCTGAATATCCGCAGCCAGGTTTTTGGTAAAGGTCGTGAACAGAATTTTTCCATCACCTTCATCAAGCTGATTGGCCAACCACTTGGCCCGGTGCATGGCAACCACCGTCTTACCTGTACCAGCCCCACCCAGTACCCGAACCGGACCATTCTTTTTACCCTCCGCGAGGCGGCGCTGGGCCGGGTGAAGGAATACCCGCCATTTCTCAATGGACTGGTTTAGCACCTCCTGCAACGCCTGCTCGTTCTCGGCCACCGTGAACAAAGCGCGGGATTCGGGCCGAGTCAGTGCTGCGGTGAAGTCTTCGGTATCCACCGCCTCCGGAGCTATCGGAACCACTTCGTTCCAGGCTTCCTCGAACGTGGCCCCGGCCATCAGCATGAACAGTCCGTCATGGGCATATTTGGGTATTTGCTCGTTAATCAGGGCCGTTTCCAGGTCTGCCTCAATTTTCATGCTACGCACCACCGCCAGAGCATCTTCAGGCACACCGAGCTGCAGCAGTTGGCGGTCTCGTATCGCATCAAACAATCCGGGCTGAGCGGACGTCCCTCGCGTTTCAGCGGCCGGCTCCAGCGCACCCTCCTCAACCGTGAACACCTGCAGGCTACCGGTATGAGGGTTAATCTCGATCTTGCGCTTCTCCGCCCATTTGTAGGCCGTATCGTGGTGATTCACATACAGCATC
>CAYMQO010000143.1:2795-5862 GCA_964392405.1 uncultured Marinobacter sp. | reverse complement strand
TTTCGTCAGGCGAAACTTGTGATTGCAGAATGAATCCGTGTTTCCCGAATTTATCCCATTCGAGCGAGCGTTTGCAATACTGTCGGTGTGCCATTGCTCAAAAAAACGACGGGATCAGCTGGTCCGGTGCGTTTTTCATGTGATGGACCTTTATTAAGGTAGTTTATGCAACTGGTTTTGTCCTGTATGAGACGTTGATCAGTCTGAACGGAGCACAGGCCAGGGCAGTCCGTCAGGAAACCGCCTTGCCTGAACCTGGCGGGCCACCTCGATCAGCGTTTTTTCACTCCAGGCCGGGCCGATGATCTGAACCGCCCGGGGCAGGCCGTCGTCGCCAAAACCCACCGGAAAACTGATCGCCGGTAAACCGACGACCATGGCAACCCCGGCCCAGACCGTCACGTCCAGATAGGGCTCCTGCCTGCCGTTGATGGTCAGGGTACGGGAGGTAGCGGGTACGTCCTGGTCGTGTGGGAACGGCAAGGTATTGGTCACCGGGCAGATCAGCAGATCGTACTCCCGGAAAAACCTCGCCCAGGTCCGCTGAAGCTGTGCCCGCTCCTCATCCTTTTGCAACCATTCGCCATGGCTCTGAAGCGCGCCACGGGCGAAACGGTGGGAATAGTCATCACCATCCCCGGCAGCGATCTGAGCAAGCCGGGCGCGGACCTTGTCCGGCAGTCCAGCGCTCATCACGCCACTTAGCAGGTGATAGTAGAGCCGGTGGCTTTTCTCCAGGGTCAGTCCTTCCGGCCCGGCGTCCGTCAGGGTTGCTCCAGCGGTTTTCAGGTCATCACAGAAAGTGGACAGTCCGGCCAGAACCTCGCTATCTACCGGTGCCCAGTCGTCGTTGAGCCAGGTTGCAAAGCGGTAGTCCTTCAGCGGTTTTGTGCTGGCCGGGGGAAGGTTCACCTGCCAGGGGGCCATATCGTCGTCGGGACCGGCCAGCAGATCCAGTTCGGCTTCAAGGTCATCCAGATGACGGGCCAGCGGTCCGCCAACGCCCATGTCCCGCTTGCCCACGCTGCCAGGGGCGGCCGGCACATGCCCTCTCATGGGTATTAGTCCCGCCGTGGTCTTGAGGCCATAAATACCGCAGAACGCGGCCGGGGTGCGGATGGAACCGCCGATGTCGCTGCCCAGTTCGAGGGGTGTCAGTCCGGCTGCCAAAGCGGCGGCTGCCCCACCGGAGGAGCCGCCCGGCGTGAGTGCGAGGTTCCAGGGATTATTGCTGGTGCCGTAAATCTCGTTGAAAGATTGCAGGTCTCCGGCAAATTCCGGCACGTTGGTCTTGCCAAAAATAATCGCGCCGGCATCGATCAGCCGCTGTACTGCGACGGCGGTACGGGGCGAGATATGATCTTTATAGCCGCGATGCCCGGCAGTGGTCGGCCAGCCCTCGATCTCAAAGGTTTCCTTGATGGTCATGGGCACGCCGTGCAACGGCCCCAGGTCCCGGCCCTCGTCGGCTGCCCGGTCGGCGGCCCGCGCCTGTTCCCGGGCCTGATCTTCCTTGAGAACCACGACGGCATTCAGCGCCGGGTTGTAGCGACGGGTGCGCTCCAGAAAGTGATCCAGCACCTGTTCACTGGTGTATTCCCGGGCTTTAATGCCCCGCGCCAGCTCAATAGCAGGAAGTTCGTGGAAGTTCATGATCTCTCCAATTGTCATTATTTTGTAGGGGAAGGGTCAAAGATAGAATATCCAATCGTTTTGTGGAACAGTATTCCGAAATTGATACCGTGTGGAGGCTCCATGATCAAGACTGACAAGAAAAACGGCTTTGTCCACCTGCTGATTTCCCGGCCGGAGAAGAAAAACGCCCTGACCCGTGATATGTATCAGGCTCTGTCGGAGGGTGTCGAACAGGCGGCCGTGGATGCGTCGGTCAATGCCATTGTGATCAGCGGAGACGGCGGCGTATTTACTGCCGGTAACGATCTCGACGATTTTCGCGCCCGGGCTACCGATGCCCATCCGAAGTCATCCGCAGGCCTGGCGTTTATTGAAACCCTGATGAACTGCGATACGCCGGTGCTGATTGCCGCCGAAGGGCTGGCCATCGGTATCGGCACCACCATGCTGCTGCATGTGGATGGCGTTTATGCCGGCAGGTCCACCCGCTTCAAGACGGCGTTTGTTGATCTTGGGCTGGTGCCTGAGGCGGCCTCCACGGTCACCATGCCACTGCATCTTGGCGCCCGGAAAGCGGCGGATCTGTTGCTGATGGGTGATGTACTGTCCGCCGAAGAGGCGGCCGATATCGGCCTGATCAGTCGGGTGGTAGAGGACGGCAAGGCGTTGGACGAGGCGTTCGCTGTCGCTGAGCAGCTTTCGAGGAAGCCCCGGGAGGCGCTCCGGGCAAGCAAACGGCTGATTAAGGCACCCTGGAGAGCCATGGCCCACGAAGCCCTGGAGCGTGAGCGGCAGGTATTTGCTGAGCGGCTACGTTCCGACGACTGCCATGCGGCCCTGGCTCGCATGGGCAAGAAGTAAAATCGGTCTGGAATGTTTCTGAATAAAAGGGGCGCCTCGACGGGCGCCCTGATCGTGTCAGCAGCCTGAGTCAGACCGCATAACCCGGATTCTTGCTGTCCAGCAAACGAATCAGCGCCGGCCAGGTCAATGCCGAAGCCTTGCCTAGTGACTGGGACTGTTGCCGCGTCGTTTCGATGGATTCCTGGGACGGCAGGTAATAGGGCGCGGGTGTGCGCACCTGAATTTCGCAGGCCTTCATCAGGAAGTAGAGGTAAGTGAAACACTCGGGAACGGAGCTGCCGGCGGTCAGCACACCGTGGTTGCGCAGCATCAGCATGTTCTTGTCGCCGATATCCCGGATCAGTCGTTCCCGCTCGTCCAGGTTCAGGGCCACCCCTTCATAGTCGTGATAGGCCAGATGGTCCAGGCACAGCATGGCGGTCTGGCTGAGGGGTAGTAAACCGTCCTTGTGGGCTGAAACGGCCACGCCGTCCGGCGCGTGCAGATGCATCACTGCATGGGCGTCATCCCGTCCCATGTGGATAGCACTGTGAATGGTGAAGCCCGCCGGGTTGACCCGATCGATACC
>CAYMQO010000143.1:0-2785 GCA_964392405.1 uncultured Marinobacter sp. | reverse complement strand
TGTCCTTCCTGATCCACTTTCACCAGCGACGACGCGGTGATTTCATGGAACAGCAAACCATAGGGGTTGATCAGAAAATGATGCTCAGGCCCCGGAACCCGGGCCGACAGATGGGTGAAGACCAGATCTTCCCAGCCGTACAGGGCGACCAGGCGGTAGGCGGCCGCCAGTTCGGTACGAACCTTCCATTCGGCCTTTTTCTGTTCCCGGATATCTGTCTCGTCAGAGCCGGTGATACTGGATGCTTTCATACTGCTGATCCTTTTGTTGTTGGACTTCAGGAGCTTCGGCTCCGTGATCTTGGGGGTGAACAGTGTACGCCAAAAAAAAGGCGGCCCTTAAGGGCCGCCCGAAAACGCTCTCCGACTTCAGGAGAGACCCGACAGGTTCTTCTGCTTTTGCCTGGGGCTTAGCTGGCTTGCAACAGGGACGCGTAACGCTCCAGGTGGAAGTCGTCGTCGCCCAGTTGGTGGCCAATCATGACCAGCCGCTTGGCGTAGTGGGCAAAGCTGTATTCCCAGGTCATGCCGATACCGCCATGGGACTGAATGCCCTGCTCGGAGATAAACTGGCCGGCACGGTTGATGACGTTCTTGGCGGCAGCCAGGGTACGACGACGCTCGTCGCTCTGCTCCGCATCCGCGTAGCTGGCAGCCAGGATGGCCATGGAGCGGGCTTGCTCCAGCTCGGACATCATGTCGACCATGCGGTGCTGCAGTACCTGGAACTTGCCGATGGGCACGCCGAACTGCTTACGCTGCTTGAGGTACTCAAGGGTCAGCTCGTTGGCTTCTTCCATGCAGCCTACGGCTTCGGCGCACAGCGCGGCGATAGCGCGGCCCGTCTGGTATTCGATAACGTCAGCGGCCTTGCCTTCTTCGCCCAGCAGGGCGTCGGCACCAACTTTGACGTTGTTCAGGAATACATCACAGCCTTTGAAACCGTCAGCGGTGGGGTAGGTGCGACGCTCAACGCCTTCCGCATTCGGGTCAATGGCGAACAGGCTGATGCCGTCGGCGTCACGCACATCACCGGAAGTACGGGCGGACACGATGATCATGTCGGCACAATGGCCGCCAATGACCACGGCTTTGCGGCCGTTCAGGGTGTAGCCGTCACCGGACTTTTCGGCTTTGGTGCTGACCTCGTTCTGGTTGTAGTAAGCCTGCGGCTCCTGCAGGCCAACAGCCACGATCAGCTCGCCGGCGGCAACGCCAGTCAGGTACTTTTCCTGCTGCTCTGCATTACCAGCCTGGCTCAGGATGCCGCCGCCCAGAATAACGGACTGCAGGTAGGGTTCCAGGCAAAGGCCGCGACCCAGTTCGGTCATGACGGACTGGACTTCAACGCCGCCGCCACCGAAGCCGCCCAGCTCTTCAGAAAAGGGAACGGCGGTCAGGCCCAGCTCGCCGAGCTGCTTCCAGAACGCTTCGCTGAAGCCCAGCTCGGTTTTGCTGAATTCCAGACGCTTTTCAAAACTGTATTCACCGCGGACCAGACGCGCCACGGTGTCCTGCAACATCTGTTGCTCTTCGCTAAGAGTGAAGTCCATGGTCGCCTCCTTATAGTCCCAGAATCATTTTGGATACGATGTTCTTCTGGATCTCGTTGGATCCGCCGAAAATCGACAGCTTGCGGTTGTTGAAGTACTGAGCCGCGAGCGGTGAGGCGTTCTCGTCAGACAGGAACTCGCCTTCATAGTCGAGGCTCATTTCCTCTTCAACAAACGGGATGGCGTAGGGGCCAATGGCGCGACGGGCCAGGTCATTGATGGACTGACGGATCTCCGTGCCCTTGACCTTCAGCATGGAGCTCTCGGCGCCCGGTACACCGCCGCCTTCAACGGCTGCGATAATGCGCAGGTTGCTGATCGTTGCGGCCATCAGGTCGATTTCAACCTTGGCGATGCGCTGGCTGAAGGTAGGGTCTTCCAGCAGGGGTTTGCCGTTTTTCAGGCGGCGGCTGGCCAGCTGCTTGAGGTGGGTCAGCGCGGCTTTGGACAGGCCGATGCCGGCCAGGCCGGTACGCTCGTAGGTCAGCAGGTACTTGGCGTAGGTCCAGCCTTTGTCTTCTTCACCAACCAGATTCTCAACAGGAACCTTCACATCTTCAAAGAAGACTTCGTTGACCTCGTGCTCACCTTCAATGGTAATGATCGGGCGAACGGTGATGCCGGGGGTGTTCATGTCGATCAGCAGGAACGAAATACCTTCCTGAGCCTTCACCTCGGTGTTGGTGCGCACCAGTCCGAAAATCATGTTGGCGTGCTGGCCCAGGGTGGTCCAGGTTTTCTGACCATTGACGATGTAATGGTCGCCATCGCGGACTGCCCGGGTTTTCAGGGAAGCCAGGTCAGAGCCAGCCCCGGGCTCGGAGTAGCCCTGACACCACCAGTCTTCGCCAGACAGGATGCGGGGCAGGTACCGCTGCTTCTGTTCTTCGTTGCCGAACTTGATGATGACCGGAGCCACCATGTTGACGCCGAAGGGAATGGTGCGGGGCACGCCATAGGCGCAGGACTCTTCGTCCCAGATGTGCTTCTGAACCGGAGTCCATTCAACACCGCCGTACGCTGCAGGCCAGTGAGTGGCATACCAGCCCTGAGCGCTGAGGATCTTTTGCCAGCGCTGATGGTCTTCCTTGCTCATCTTGCGGAAGCCTTTCACCTTCTCAGCGATGTCAGCAGGAAGCTTTTCGTCCAGAAAAGCGCGCACTTCGTCGCGGAAGGCGAGCTCTTCAGCCGTGTAGTTCATGTTCATGAATCAACCTCTCGGTTCGTTCTAGC
>CAYMQO010000142.1:0-5887 GCA_964392405.1 uncultured Marinobacter sp. | reverse complement strand
CATGCTCCTGGTCGTCAGCGCCATTGTGGTTGCCGCCAGCCCATTGCTGGGCATGCCCCTGATCGGCCAGAACGGCCTCACCGGCATTGATATACCCACCGCCCTGGGTGCCGCCATTCTGATCCTTTGCGCGCTGGGCACAGTTTATAAGCACCGGGAACGGTTGACGGGCCTGATCCTGTTAAGTGTGGTGGGTCTGATGGTCTCCCTTGCGTTCGCCCGCCTGTCGGCACCGGACCTTGCCATGACGCAGGTCTCGGTCGAAGTGGTCACCATTATCCTGCTGATGCTGGCGCTGTATTACCTGCCACCCTCGACGCCGGTAGAGCCGTCGAAGGCAAGGAAGGTTCGTGACATCGTGATTGCCGGCGTTGCTGGCGTCGGTATGACCGTGATCACGCTGGCAATGCTGACCAGCCCGTTCAGTTCCATCTCCGACTATTTCCTTGAGAACAGCAAGCCCGGAGGCGGCGGCACCAACGTCGTCAACGTTATCCTTGTGGACTTCCGGGGCTTCGACACGCTGGGTGAGATCACCGTGCTGGCCATTGCGGCCCTGGGGATTTTTGCCATGCTTCGCAATCGCCAGCTGATCGCGCCGCCGACCGATGGCTACGGCCATCCCTGGTCGTTTGATGCTCACCCGGTGATGCTCAAACAGATGTCGCGCCCGTTGCTGCCGCTGGCGCTGATGATTTCGGTGTACATTTTCCTGCGAGGCCATAACCTGCCCGGTGGTGGCTTTATTGCCGGTCTGGTGACCGCCATTGCGTTGCTGATTCAGTACATCGCCAGCGGCGTGACCTGGACCCAGCAGCGGATCCATATGCGCTACCACAATCTGATCGGACTCGGGCTGTTCTTCGCCACCATTGGCGGTGCGGGCAGTCTGGCCTGGGGCTATCCGTTCCTCACCAGTGCCTTCACTTACCTGGACTGGCCGGTGGTGGGCAAGTTTGAAGTTGCCTCGGCACTGGTGTTCGACCTGGGAGTTTACCTGACCGTGGTGGGCGCCGCCCTGCTGGCGCTGATCAGTCTGGGCAGACTCACCCCCCAGGGACGACCGTTGACCCGCACTGAAGCCCTGGAGGAGTCGTAATCATGGAACTCGCCTTTGCGCTTGTTATCGGGGCCCTTACGTTCTCGGGTGTCTATCTGACCCTGCGGGCCCGCACTTTCCCGGTGGTCATGGGCCTGACGCTACTGTCCTATGCCGTCAACCTGTTCCTGTTCTCAACCGGACGATTGATGACCGGCGGCCAGCCGATTATCGGCAGCACGGAGGTCTACTCGGACCCCCTGCCCCAGGCTCTGGTATTGACCGCTATCGTGATCGGCTTCGCCATGACGGCCTTTGTCGTTGTGCTTGCCCTGCGAATGCGGGCCGACACGGGAGACGATCATGTCGACGGCCACCGGCCTGAACAACCGGCCAGGCAGCAGACACCCAGTCAGCCCCAGGAGGAGTCCGGCCGATGAATCACTGGCTTACCACACCGATCCTGATCCCCCTGATTGGTGGATTTCTGCAGGTCTTTATGGGCTATGCTCCATTGAGCCTGCGTCGCACGCTGGGGCTGGCAACCACGGCCCTGCTTCTGGCAAGCACCATCTTCCTGCTGTTGATGGCCGATGACGGCAGCTATCGGGCCTACGCTTTCGGTAACTGGGCGCCGCCTTTTGGTATTGTGCTGGTACTGGACCGCCTGGCTGCACTGATGCTGTTCGTCACCGCCTTGCTGGCCATGTTCTGCCACCTGTTCTCAGTGGGTCGGACAGACGTCAGTAGTCGTCAGTTTCATGCGCTTTTCATGTTCCAGCTGATGGGCCTGAATATCGCTTTCCTGACCGGCGACCTGTTCAACCTGTTCGTTGCCTTTGAGGTATTGCTGATTGCCTCCTACGGCCTTTTGCTCCATGGCGAGGGCACCAGCCGTACGGTGCCAGGCATGCATTACGTGGTGCTGAACCTGACAGGATCAGCGCTGTTTCTGGTCAGCGTGGGCATGATCTACAGCGTCACAGGCACGCTGAACATGGCCGACCTGGCCCGGACCATACCTACGCTCGCAGTTGACGACCTGCCGCTGGTGGAAACCGGCGCCATGATCCTTTTGGTGGTGTTTGCGCTCAAGGCGGCACTGTTGCCGCTCACCTTCTGGCTACCCAAAGCCTACGCCAGCGCAACCGCGCCGGTGGCTGCCCTGTTTGCGGTAATGACCAAGGTGGGTGTGTACGCGATCATTCGCGTCTATACGCTGATGTTCGGTGAGGACGCCGGCGCCCTGGCGAACCTGGGCATGGACTGGCTGTTCCCGCTGGCTTTACTGACGATGATCGTCGGAATGGTCGGCATGCTGGGTTCGGGGGGCCTGCGCACACTGGTCGCCTGGCAGGTCGTGGTGTCGATCGGAACCATACTGGCTGCTTACTCGCTGGTCAGTGAGGCCGGGCTGTCATCCGCGCTTTTCTACCTGGTACACACCACCTGGATCGCCGCCGGCCTGTTCCTGGTGGTGGACCTGATTGCCAGCCAGCGAGGCTCGGCAGGAGACCGGATTGTTACCGCGCCTCGCATGCGCAACCGTACGTTTATCAGCGTGATGTTCATGCTCGGTGCTGTGGCTGCCGCCGGTCTGCCGCCGCTCAGCGGCTTCTTTGCAAAACTGCTGATCATGACGGCTGCCGTGCCAGGGATCGAGATGGCGGCACTCTGGACAGTCATCCTGCTGTCCGGTTTCCTGTCCATTGTGGCGTACAGTCGCGCCGGCAGCATCGTATTCTGGCGGAATGCGGAAGGGCATATTGAACAGCCTGAACGGCTGACGTTTCCCCACACCGTCGGGGCCGGGGCCCTGATTGCCATGAGCATTATTATCGTGTTCGGTGCCGGCCCGCTGAGTGACTATACCGACGCCACCGCCGCACAGCTGCGGGACGCGTCCGCCTATACCGAAATTCTGAATACACCCCTGGTCGGGGAGGAAAGAGAATGACAGCTGAACGTTTTGGCTTACCCCAGCCCTTACTGACGCTTGCACTGTTCGTCGTCTGGCAGTTTCTGTCCGACGGGGTCACCCCGGCCAGCGTGGTGATGGGGCTGATCCTGGCCGTTGGCATTCCCCTGTTTACCCACCGTTTCTGGCCCGAGAATCCGCGCATTCGCCGGCCATGGGCCCTGATTCCGTTACTGCTGGTGGTTCTGTATGACATCCTTGTCGCCAGCGTTACGGTCACCATCCTGATCCTCAGCCCGCGGCGGCCCCGCTCTGCATTCGTGACCTATCCGCTGACCCTGACGGATCCTCTGGCCATCACCCTGCTCGCCAGCACCGTATCCCTGACTCCCGGGACGGTCAGCGCCGACGTCAACGACGATGGCACGCTGCTGCTGATCCATGCGCTGGACGTGGACGATGATGCGGAACTGATCCGCTCCATCGGGCAGCGGTACGAAAAGCCCCTGCTGGAGATTTTCCAATGATCACGACGGCCCTGTATCTGACCCTGGCCATGATCAGTCTGGCTGCGGTACTGAACGTTTATCGCCTGGCCCGTGGCCCGGATGCGACGGATCGTATTCTCGCCCTGGACACGCTCTACATTAACGGTATCGCCCTGGTCATATTGCTCGATCTGCTGCTGGGCACGCGCCTCTACCTGGAAGTGGCCCTGCTGATGGCGGTGATGGGATTCGTCAGCACCGTCGCCACAGCGAAATACCTCAAACGCGGCAGCGTCATTGAATAAGGAGCCGGCACCATGGAACCTCTGTCTTTCATCGCTGAACTGATCATCAGTATCCTGCTGGTCGCAGGGGGCTTCTTCAGCCTTATAGGAGCACTCGGTCTGACCCGACTGCCGGATTTCTACGCCCGTCTGCACGGGCCCACCAAAGCGACCACCCTTGGGGTGGGCAGCGTGGTCGTCGCGTCGATGGCCTATTTCACCCTCCGTACCGGGGAGCTGGCCCTGACCGAACTGCTTGTGACCGTTTTTCTGTTTATGACCGCACCGGTCAGTGCCAACTTTCTGGCCAAGGCAGCCATGCACCGAAAGGTTCCCTGCATGGACGGCACTCGCGGCGAACCCTGGCAACAGTAAACGCACTACCAGCCACCTGGCCGCCCTCCGGCCCGGACAGAAACCGTACGGATAATTGATCTGAACGGTTTCCGTTCGGCGGCCGGTTATGGCAGATTATCCCGCTGAATTCCTATAACAACACCAAACCAGAGGTTGTCATGATGGTAAACACAAAAATAATCCCCTCCGCTTCAAATGCATACGAGTACCCGCTGCTGATCAAAAACCTGTTGGTGTCCGGCCCGCGCTATAATCCGGACCAGGAAATCGTTTACGCCCGTCACAGCAAATACACCTACACTGACCTGGTCGACCGCGTACACCGCCTTGCCAACGCCCTGACCGACGCCGGCGTCGGACCGGGTGATGTTGTCGCCGTGCTGGACTGGGATACCCCTCGCTATCTGGAATGCTTCTTCGCCATTCCCATGATCGGCGCCGTGCTGCACACCGTGAACGTGCGGCTGTCACCGGAGCAGATCGTCTACACCATGAACCATGCAGAAGACCACACGGTTCTGGTACACGATGACTTTGTCCCCCTGCTGGAGCAGGTCAGGGACCAGCTCACCACGGTGAAGGGTTATATCCAGCTGACGGACGAGGCCGCGGCCCGGTCTACAACGCTGCCGACACTGGGCGACTACGAAACGTTGCTGGCAAAGGCCGGTCATCAGTTCGACTTCCCGGACTTCGATGAAAACAGTGTTGCCACCATGTTCTATACCACCGGCACCACGGGCAACCCCAAGGGGGTGTTCTTCAGCCACCGCCAGCTGGTCTTGCACACCATGGCCCAGGTGGGCAGCCTGGCGGCCCATGACGAAATGCCGTTCATGCGCTCCGGCACGGTTTACATGCCCATCACCCCCATGTTCCACGTTCACGCCTGGGGAGTGCCTTACGCCGCAACCATGCTGGGCATCAAGCAGGTCTATCCCGGCCGTTATGAGCCTGAGCGGCTGGTGGATCTGATCAAGGAACACAAGGTCACCTTTTCCCACTGTGTGCCCACCATCATGCAGATGATGCTGGCAACAGAATCCATTAAAACCGCCGACCTGAGCGAGTGGCATGTGCTGATTGGCGGCAGCGCCATGACCGAAGGACTGTGTCGTGCCGGCGCCAGGCTGGGCATTCACATGTACGCCGGCTATGGCATGTCGGAGACTTGCCCGTTACTGGCTTCAACCCGCCTGACACCGAAAGACCTGGAAGTACCCCTGGAGGACCAGGCCCCGCGTCGCGTCCGCACCGGCGTCGCGGTCCCAATGGTGCACATTGAAATTGTTGACCCGCAGGGCAACCCGCTGCCCCACGATGGTGAAACCAAGGGTGAACTGGTGTGCCGGGCGCCCTGGCTGACCCAGAGCTATTTCAAGGAACCGGGCAAAGGGGAAGAGTTGTGGGAAGGTGGCTGGCTGCACACCGGTGACGTGGCAAGTATCGACCCGGACGCGACCATCCAGATCCGGGACCGCATCAAGGACGTTATCAAGACCGGCGGCGAATGGCTCTCTTCCCTGGATCTGGAAAACATGATCAGCCAGCACCCGGCCGTAAACGCCGCTGCAGTGGTAGGTGTGCCAGATGAGAAATGGGGCGAGCGCCCTCATGCCCTGGTGCAGCTGATTCCGGGTAAAGAGGCCAGCCTCGAAGACCTGCAGAATCATCTGAAGCAGTTTGTGGATGCAGGCCAGATCAACAAGTGGGGCATTCCGGAACAGATCGACTTTGTCGATGACATTCCGAAAACCAGCGTCGGCAAGATCAACAAGAAGCTGATCCGGGACCAGCTGGA
>CAYMQO010000141.1:0-5889 GCA_964392405.1 uncultured Marinobacter sp. | reverse complement strand
CGCCGGGCGCTTCACAGGTGGAAGCCAAATCGCGTAAAGTAACGTATAGTCGCTTTCTAAAAGCCATCCGGATTGTTCGCGGCGGTGAAAAACACCGTCAAAGATTCAGCTCACCAGACGCCCGCCGACAACTGGCGAGGGGCTCTGACGACCGAAGCAGGAAACAGCAATGAGCGGAAACATCATTAACGTAACCGACGATTCCTTTGAGCAGGAAGTCCTGAACTCCGACACCCCGGTACTTGTGGATTACTGGGCAGAGTGGTGCGGACCGTGCAAAATGATTGCACCGGTGCTGGAAGAAATCGCCGACGAATACGAAGGTAAGCTCAAGGTCTGCAAACTGAACATCGATGAAAACGAACAGACACCGCCCAAGTTCAACATCCGCGGTATTCCCACCCTGATGCTGTTCAAGAACGGCAACGTCGATGCCACCAAAGTAGGCGCCTTGTCCAAATCCCAGCTGGCGGCCTTTCTCGACAGCAACCTGTAAGGCAGCAAGCCAGAACCGCCCGTGACCGGAAGCGCACCCGACTCCCGGCAACGGGCGGTGGTTCAGCCATGAACCCCGACCGCCCTTCAGCTATCGCCGGCCTTCTTTTGGCAGGTGGCCAAGGCACCCGAATGGGCGGCCAGGACAAAGGCCTCCTGCTCTGGCAAGGCCAGCCCATGGCCAGCCACGTCTACCAGGTACTACGGCAAATAACCCCCAGCGTCTACATCAGCGCCAACCGCTCCCTGAACTTCTACGAGCAACTAGCCCCCGGCCACGTTCTGCCAGACCCTGAAAACATACGCTATCAAGGCCCCCTGGCTGGTCTGCTAATCGGCCTGAAAGTCGCAGCTGAAAAAGGACACCAGGCCGTCCTGGTCTGCCCCTGCGACACGCCGGAAATAACCCCGGCGATACTCCAGCAACTGATAACCACCTGGCAAAATCAGCCCGACCGACCAGCAATAGCCCAAAGCCACGACCGAATCCACCCCCTGCACGGCGTCTACCCGGTAAGCCTGATGGACGACCTCCAGGCGTGGCTAAACAACGGCAACCGCAAAGTAATGGACTTCACAAGCGCAGCAAAAGCAGTACGAGTAAACTGCCCAGAAGCCCAACAACCCCTAAAAAACCGAAACACCCCCTCCGACCTATAAAAGCTCTTTTATATCTTTTCTTTTTCTCTAAAAAAGCAGTCAGCCAGAATCGGTATCCGGGTGGGGTTGGGTTTCTGCAGGAAAAGGTGTCTGAGCGAAGCGAGTTCTTTTCCGGAAGAAACCCAACCCCACCCGGGTACCAGCCTCCACTCTTTAACTACCCCACCCCCGGGCAACCTCCGCATCCCGATCCTTCTGCTCCACCCAATGACCGCGTTCCCCGGACAACTCCTTCTTCCAGAACGGCGCACTGGTCTTCAACACATCCATCAAAAACTGACAGGCAGCAAAAGCCTCCGACCGATGGGCACTGGCCACCCCCACAAACACAATCTGATCCGACAGAGCCAAAGCCCCGACCCGATGAATCACCGTCACCGCAACCAGATCCCATCGTTGCCGGGCGTCACGGATCAGACTCTCAATTACCTGCTCGGTCATTCCAGGGTAGTGCTCCAGGTACAGCCCCGTCACACCCTGCAGGTCCCCCCTGTCCCGCACCAGTCCGGTAAAGGTAGCGACCGCCCCCGTCCCCGGACCGGTTTCACGCAGACGCCGATACTCGCAAGCCGGATCAAAATCCGACTCGCCAATAAGCACCTTGTCCATCATCAGCCTCCGGTAACGGGCGGGAAAAACGCCACCTCATCGCCAGGCCCGACAGGCGTGGAGGGCTTGGCCATGGCCTGATTCACTGCAATCATCACCGGCTGGCCCCCTGTCAGCTGCGCCCATGGCCCGCCCCGGCTCGACAATTGTGATAACAGATCGCCTGCCGTCTGGCCGGCACCGGCGGGCAGCTCCACCTGATCCGTATCCAGCTCTTCCCGTAGGCGAGCAAAAAAACGAACGGTTAGCGTCTGATTAGTCATGGTTTCACTCCAGCAATTCACTGAAAGCGTAGTACAGAACAGGGTCACCGGAAGTAATGGTGGTATCCTCCGGCACCACCGCAAGCCCACCGGCCCAGCAGGCGGAGCTGAGGACGCCAGAGCTCTGGTTCGGGTAAATGGTCACGACAGTCTCGCCGTCACGAACCTCCTTGCGAGCCCGCAGGAATTCCCGCCGGAAAGACGCTTTGTCAGTCGAGAAGCCTGCCGGTAACCGTTCCCCCAGAGGCAGATAACGTTGGTTACCCTGACAGCGACGGATATAGGGTACCGCTGCCATTAAAAAAGTGACCAGCACTGCAGCCGGGTTGCCGGGCAGGCCGAGTACCGGTGTGCCGTTCAGCGAGCCGAAGGCCAGGGGTTTGCCCGGCTTAATGGCCATTCGCCACAGGGACAGCTCACCGGATTCCTCCAGCACCACGCGCACATGGTCTTCTTCACCCACGGATACCCCGCCGCTAGTGATCACCAGATCGGCTTCTGCTGCCGCATCCAGCAGGGCCTTGCGGGTGCTTTCGCGATCGTCCTGGAGGGTTTCGCAGCGCACCAGCTCACAGCCAATCTGCTGGAGCAGTCCCGCCAGAGTGAAGCGGTTGGTGTTGTAGATCTGGCCGGGCTGAAGGGGCTGGCCGGGCTCCACCAGCTCATCGCCGGTGGAAAAGACCGCGACCCGCAGGCGTTGCCGTACCTCCACGGAGCCCATGCCCATGGAACCAAGCAGGCCCATTTCCTGGGGCCGCACAGGCGTACCCGCCGTCAGGGCGACATCACCTCCGCGCAGGTCCTGGCCCTGCCGGCGAATGTTCTGGCCGGCTGTGACTTCAGCGGTAATGGCAATGCCATCGCCCCTGGGTTCGGTACGTTCCTGCATGACCACAGCATCGGCGCCAGCGGGAATTTCGGAGCCGGTAAAGATCCGCACCGCAGTGCCAGGCTCCAGTACCCCCGGCGCCTGACCGGCAGCCACCCGGGCAGACACCAGCAACGGCTGCCCCGACACGGTATCAGCGGCGCGGACCGCGTAGCCATCCACGGCACTGTTATCCGCCGGCGGCACATCGGCGGGGACCAGAATGTCGTTCGCAAGAACGCGCCCGAGGGTCTGGGCCAGCGGCAGGGTTTCGGTGCGTTCAATGGGCTTCGCCTGGGCCAGCAGGTGCTCCAGGGCGTCATCCAGGGGGGTCAGTTTCTGCCAGTCCATCAGAATTGCGCCTTGTCGCCGATCCTTTCGTCCAGCCGGTCCAGGGGCCGGTGGGGTTTGCGCTGAACCAGTCCGGCAAAGTTGCAGGGGCCATGGCGGCTGTCCAGCTGAGTGGCGAGAATACCTTCCCAGCCGGTGCGACAGGCACCGGTGGACCCGGGCAGGCAGAAGATCACCGTATGATTGGCCAGTCCGGCGAAAGCCCGGGACTGGATGGTGGACGTGCCGATATCCAACTGTGATAGCCGGCGGAACTCCTCCCCAAAGCCGTCAATCGTTTTATCCAGCAGCGGTGCTACCGCCTCTGGCGTGCTGTCCCGCTCATGAAAGCCGGTGCCGCCGGTGATGATGATGCCGTGAATGGCCGGGTCGGCAATCCACCGGGAAAGCAGTGCCCGAACCAGATATACGTCATCCGGCAGCAGGCGCCGGGCGGCTAACTGATGGCCCGTAGCCAGAAGCTGGTCTTCCAGATACTGGCCCGACGTATCCTCATCCGGTCCACGGGTGTCCGAAACGGTCAGCAGGGCGATGTTCAGGGGGGTCAGTTCATCAGAGGGATTGCTGCTCATGGAGATCTCCACCAGTTAACGGGTGTGTGAATTCCAGTATCCGCATTGCTCCTGCTTATTGGAAGGGCGGCGTCCGGTTCGCAGCGGCCGGCGCTGGGCAAAAAGCGGTTTACCCGGACGCAGGTCAAAAAAAGCCTGATTAATTGTGGAGTAAGACTTGACAGGGGAGTGGGGAGTAGTCGATTATCCATCTGCCTGGCGAACGGTTGTTCTCCCTGTCCCTGGCCTCTATACTTCCCGGACTCCATCGCTACCGGTTGCTCCATCTGGCCAGCATCAGCTTTTTTACTGTTTATCTGATCAATCCGTTCAGGGGCATCCCTGTCATTTCAACCATCGCTTACTTCCATTCCTGATAATCCAACAAACTATGAATCTTACTGAACTCAAGCAGAAGTCTGTGCCCGAATTGCTCGACATCGCGCAGGAAATGGGCCTGGAAAACCTCGCCCGCTCCCGCAAACAGGATGTTATTTTCTCCATTCTCAAGAAACACGCGAAGAGTGGTGAAGACATCTACGGAGACGGCGTACTGGAGATTCTGCAGGACGGCTTCGGTTTCCTCCGTTCCGCCGACGCCTCCTACCTGGCAGGACCGGATGACATTTACGTCTCTCCCAGCCAGATCCGTCGTTTTAACCTGCGTACCGGCGATACCATTGCCGGTAAAATCCGGCCGCCGAAAGACGGCGAGCGCTACTTTGCGCTGCTCAAGGTTAACGAGATCAACTTTGACAAGCCGGACAACGCCCGCAACAAGATTCTGTTTGAAAATCTGACGCCGCTGTTTCCGGATGAGCGTCTGATGCTGGAGGTGGGCAATGGCAGTACCGAAGACCTGACCTCCCGGGTACTCGACCTGGTAGCGCCTATCGGCAAGGGGCAGCGTGGCCTGATTGTTTCCCCACCCAAGGCCGGTAAAACGCTGCTGATGCAGGGCATTGCCCAGGCGATTACCCGTAATAACCCTGAGTGCCACGTAATTGTACTGCTCATCGATGAGCGCCCGGAGGAAGTCACCGAAATGCAGCGCACGGTGCGCGGTGAGGTGATTGCGTCCACGTTTGATGAGCCGCCGGCCCGTCACGTTCAGGTCGCTGAGATGGTTATCGAGAAGGCGAAGCGGCTGGTTGAGCACAAGAAGGATGTCATCATCCTGCTGGACTCCATCACCCGTCTGGCCCGGGCCTATAACACGGTCATCCCGTCCTCCGGCAAGGTACTCACCGGTGGTGTGGACGCCCATGCCCTGGAAAAGCCCAAGCGTTTCTTCGGCGCTGCGCGGAATGTTGAAGAGGGCGGCAGCCTGACCATTCTGGCTACGGCACTGGTGAACACCGGCTCCAAGATGGATGAGGTGATTTACGAGGAGTTCAAGGGCACCGGTAATATGGAAGTGCACCTGGACCGTAAGATTGCCGAGAAGCGGGTGTATCCGGCCCTTAACATTCGCAGTTCCGGCACCCGCCGTGAAGATCTGCTGATGACCGAGGCGGACATTCAGCGGATCTGGATTCTGCGTAAGCTGCTGCACTCCATGGATGACGACACGGCGGCCATTGAGTTCCTGCTGGATAAGCTGAAGGACACCAAGACGAACGACGAGTTCTTCCAGTCGATGAAGCGCCGTTGATCTGACCTGATGCTGGCCTTGGGCGCATTGAGTGTGCGTCTGTTGCGCATAGGCTTTGTGCCTAGGCCAGCATCGAGGGGTCCCTTCCCGGACGCGCCATGAATACGAGCCTACAGGGACGTATTCATGGCGCGTCTGGTAAAGACCCTCCCCGCCCCGGTCCAGCCCGGCCAACCCAGGCTAGGCCCCAAGCCAAAGTCAGGCCCCAAGCCACGTCAGGCCCCAAGTCAGGAAGCAACCAAAACGGAGACCGGTCATGAAATACAACGATCTGCGAGACTTCCTCGACCAGCTTGAAAAAATGGGCGAACTCAAACGCATCACCGTTGAAGTCGATCCCCACCTGGAAATGACCGAAATCTGCGACCGCACCCTGCGGGCCGGCGGACCGGCGCTGCTGTTTGAAAACCCCAAGGGCTACGACATGCCCGTGCTCGG
>CAYMQO010000140.1:0-5935 GCA_964392405.1 uncultured Marinobacter sp. | reverse complement strand
GTGACCGACAAGGACCAGGCCCTTCGGGACATGGCCCGGGTGCTCAAGCCCGGGGGCAAGGTGCTGGTACTGGAATTCTCCAAGCCTGCCAACCCGTTACTCAGCAAGGCCTATGACACCTACTCGTTCAGCGCGCTTCCGTTGATGGGCAGGCTTTTCGCCGGTGACTCTGAAAGCTACCGCTATCTGGCCGAGTCGATTCGTATGCATCCGGATCAGGAGACCCTCAAGGGCATGATGGAAGCAGCGGGGCTGGTCAACTGCCGGTACTTCAACATGACCGGAGGCATTGTAGCCCTTCACGTTGGAATCAAACCCTGATGTCACGGATGCCGACGCTGCACGCCGCCATTACCGGCACCCTGGAACGGGCCCTGAACAAGGCCCTGGAGCTGGACCCCGCCGGTCGTCGCGCCCTGTTACGGGCGCTGGCAGGGCCGGTGTGCTTCCAGATCGATGGGTCGGTGGACATGAGCATCAGCATGCAGGCCACCGACCGGGGCATTGCTGTGACCGGCCTGATGCCGGAAAAACCGGCACTGGTCATACGGGGCCGGCCGCTGGCGATGGCGGCCCTGGCGCTGGGAGATGAATCGGCCATCCATGACGGCCGGCTCACTGTAGAAGGCGATACCGGCCTCGCCCAGCAATTCCAACAGGCCCTGGCGCAACTGGACCCGGACTGGGAAGCCGCGTTGGCAAAATACACCGGCGAGATACCGGCCCACTTTATCGGCCAGAGGATCCGCCGCGCGGTGCGCTGGAGCCAACAGACCCGGGCGTCGGTAACAGCCAGTATTGAAGAGTACATTCACGAGGAAACCGGCGCCCTCCCCGGCCGACGGGAACTGGAACCCACGTTTGACGCTATTGATCAGCTGAATCTGGCGACGGAGCGTCTTGACGCCCGTATCAGGCGCCTTGAAGCTGCAGGCCGAGACAACCCTGACTCTTCCGGTACGGAGACATCGTGACCCGACTGCAACGCCTGTTCCGCATCGCCTGGGTTTTCTGCAAATATCGGCTGGACACCTACCTGCCCATTGCCGAGCTGCCAGCCCCGCTAAAGCTGTTTTTCCTGTTCGCGCCCTGGCATTTTTTCCCCAAGGGCAAGCACAGCCGTGGTGACCGTCTGCGGTTGGCCCTGGAAGAACTGGGCCCGGTGTTCGTCAAGTTCGGGCAGATCCTTTCCACCCGGCGTGACCTGCTGCCGGACGATATGGCGGAATCCCTGCGCCGTTTGCAGGATAACGTACCGCCTTTTTCCAGCGATACCGCCCGAACGATCATAGAAACCTCCCTTGGCCAGCCGGTGGATGTGCTGTTTGCGGAGTTCTCCCGGGACCCGATGGCCTCGGCGTCGGTGGCTCAGGTCCATGCCGCCACCATGCCCGATGGCCGCGAGGTGGTGGTCAAGGTCGTGCGGCCCGGCATCGAGCGGGTGATTCATCAGGACCTGTCCCTGATGTTCGTCATGGCCCGTCTGCTGGAGAAGTACTGGTCAGAAGGGCGTCGCCTGCACCCGGTGCAGGTGGTGGAAGACTATCAGGTCACCATCTACGACGAACTGGACCTGCAACGGGAGGGCGCCAACGCCAGCCAGCTACGCCGCAATTTTGAAGGCTCGCCGCTGATCTACATTCCCACCATCGACTGGGACTACACCGCCCGGCGCGTGCTGGTCATGGAACGCATCAGCGGCATCCCCGTGGCCGATATCGCCACGCTGAAAGCGGCCGGCGTCGATATGAAAGTGCTGGCGGAAAAAGGCGTCGAAATCTTCTTCACCCAGGTGTTCCGGGACAGCTTTTTCCACGCCGATATGCATCCCGGCAACATCTTTGTGGATGCCAGTGACCCGGCTGACCCCCGGTATATTGCGATCGACTTTGGTATTGTCGGCACCCTGTCGCCGGATGACCTGAGTTATCTCGCCCGCAACCTGCTGGCGTTTTTCCGGCGGGATTACCGCCAGGTAGCCGAACTGCATATCCAGTCGGGCTGGGTTCCACCTGAAACCCGGGTCAATGAGTTCGAAGCTGCCATTCGTACCGTTTGCGAGCCGATTTTTGAGCGGCCATTAAAGGACATATCCTTCGGACACTTCCTGCTCCGCCTGTTCCAGACGGCCCGCCGCTTCAATATGGAAGTTCAGCCGCAACTGGTGCTGCTGCAGAAAACCCTGTTGAATGTGGAAGGTCTTGGGCGTCAGCTCTATCCGGACCTTGATCTGTGGAGCACCGCACAACCCTATCTGGAAAACTGGATGCGCCAGCGTATCGGCCCGGCGGGGCTGCTGCGCACGCTGCAATCGCGGTTGCCGTCGTGGCTGGAACAGTCGCCGGAAATGCCGCAACTGATCCACGATACCCTGGTGCAGTTGCGCAATTCGGGCAATGGTCTGCCCGTGCGCCTGGAACTGGCTATCGAAGAGGAGCGCCAACGGCGCCGCGATCGCCGCTGGCGCCGCCTGGTGCTCGCAGCGGTTCTGGTGGCTGGCGCCCTGTTAAGCGCTCAGGGCCAGTTGGAGCCGCTGGTGGAGGAAATGCCCTGGTACGGCTGGGTCATGGTTGCTGCCGCTGCCGGGCTGGTTGCGCGGGCTGGACGACGGTGATCGGCTACCTCCTGTCAAACTTACCCTTATGGCGTCATTAAAATGCAAGACATAACCACTAGCGTATCTGACACAGACTGGCTTGACGCCATTCGCTGGGATGACAACGGGCTGGTTCCCGCTATTGCCCAGGATGCGGAGTCCGGCGATATTCTGATGATGGCCTGGATGAACCGGGAGTCCCTGGCGCTGACGGTGCAGGAGCAGCAGGCCGTTTACTGGTCCCGGTCCCGGCGGCAGCTCTGGCGTAAGGGAGAAAGCTCAGGCCATATTCAGCAGGTTCGGGAGATTCGCCTGGACTGCGATGAGGATGTCATTCTGCTGAAGGTCGAACAATTTGGCGGCATTGCCTGCCACACCGGCCGTCGCAGCTGCTTTTACCAGAACCTGGAAAATGGCCGGTGGGTGGCCGCCGACCCCATTCTGAAAGACCCGAAACAGATTTACGGCAGCGGAGATCACAGCCATGAATAATGTACTGGAGCAGCTCAGCCAGGTGCTGGAAGCCCGCAAGGCCGCCGATCCGGACAACTCCTATGTGGCGAGTCTTCACGCCCGGGGGCTGAACAAGATCCTCGAAAAGGTGGGGGAGGAGTGCACGGAGACGCTGATCGCCGCCAAGGATGCTGAACAATCGGGCAAGACCGATGAGCTGATCTACGAAACCGCCGACCTCTGGTTCCATACTCTGGTCATGCTGTCACGGTTTGATTTGGGCCCCGATGCTATTCTTGCCGAACTTAGCCGTCGCTTTGACCTGTCTGGCCTGGAGGAGAAAGCCAGCCGGCAGGATTCCTGACCAACCCGCAGAGTACTCCTTCAGGGGGGTATTGGTTCCGTGTGCGGTTAGCGTACAATTAACTCAGACAAGATAACCTAAGAGGTCCCGTAGAGATGGGTATTAGTATCTGGCAACTTCTGATCGTTCTGGGCATTGTCATTCTGTTGTTTGGAACCAAGAAGCTGCGCAATATCGGAACGGACCTGGGCGGCGCCATCCGGGGCTTTAAAAAGTCCATGAGTGACGAAGAGGACGTACAGCGCAATCAACCCGACTCCCTTGAGGAGGGTGAGAAGCCTGTGGCCTACAGCACCAGCGCCGAGAAAACCGACGAAAAAACCCGTAGCTGAGCCAGCGTCGCATGTTCGATATCGGCTTTCTTGAGCTGGTAATCTGCGCTGTCATCGCCCTGCTGGTCCTGGGGCCGGAGCGGCTGCCGGTGGCAGCCAGGACAGCGGGACGGTGGGTTGGCAGCGCCCGGCGCATGATGAGCCAGTTCACCACCGAGCTGGACCGCCAGCTCAAGGTCGACGAATTGCGCAAGGAGCTCCGCAAGGCCGGTGATATCGGCCTGGAAGATGTGGAGAAAAGCGTACGTGGCGCGCTGGATGAGGCGAAGGAGTATGAGAAGATGATTCTCTCAGATCCTGCCAAGCCGGCTCCGAAACCGCCCGAAACACCCGCCAGCACCGGCTCGGAAAGCCATTCGGACCCGATCAGCCCGCCACCCTCGCCAGACGATAAACCGGAACGTCCTTCATGAGTCCAGCCTCACCGGGGCAATTACCGCCTGACGACCAGCAGGAAATGCCCCTGCTCGAACACCTGCTTGAGTTACGCAACCGTCTGTTAAAGATGGTACTCGCGGTGCTGGTCTGTTTTGTGGTGCTGTTTCCCTTCCGTAACGAACTCTATCTGATCCTGGCCGGTCCGCTGCTCGAGCTTCTGCCAGTGGGACAGAGCATGATCGCCACGGATATCACCGCTACCTTCTTCGCACCCATGAAGCTCGCACTGGTGCTGGCCGTGTTCGTGGCGATACCGGTTATTCTCTATCAGTTGTGGGCTTTTATCGCCCCCGGGCTTTATGCCCATGAGAAGAAACTGGCGTTCCCGATTCTGTTCTCATCCATATTGCTGTTCTACCTGGGCGCCCTGTTTGCGTACTATGTGGTGTTTCCGCTGGTTTTCGGGTTCTTTACAGCGATCGGCCCCGAAGGCATTGTGGAACTGCCGGACATCACCAGTTACCTGAACTTTGTGCTGAAGATGTTCTTTGCGTTCGGGCTGGCGTTTGAAATTCCCATTGCCACCATTCTGCTGATCCTCTCCGGCGCCACCACGCCGAAGGAGCTGACCCAGAAACGTCCCTATGTCGTAGTGGGCTGTTTCGTTATCGGCATGCTGCTGACGCCGCCGGATGTGATTTCCCAGACCCTGCTGGCGGTACCCATGTGGTTACTGTTTGAAATTGGCATTCTGTTTGGCCATCTGGTGGTCCGTCGCCGGCCGGATGAGTATGCCGAAAACCCATGAATCTGGCACTGCTGACCGCCGCTGATCTGACCGGTGATCACTCTGCGCGACTGACCGGCCGACGGCGGGATCACCTGGTCTCGGTACTTCGGGCCAGAGAAGGCGATACCCTCCCCGTCGGGCTGGAGAATGGTGACATGGGAACCGGCACCATTACCCACCTTGGTGATGATGCTGTCGATTTGTCCTTTACCCTGAATCAGACCCCGCCGCCGCCCCTGCCCCTGTCGCTGATCCTGGCCATGCCCCGGCCCAAGATGTTCCGTCGAGTACTGCAAACGGTCGCCGCCATGGGCGTCAAGGACATCTGGCTGATCAACAGCTACAAGGTGGAAAAGAGCTTTTGGCAGACTCCCTGGCTGGAACACGATCACCTGCGGGAGAACCTGACCCTCGGCCTGGAACAGGCCATGGACACGCTGATGCCGCAGATCCACATTCGCAAGCGCTTCAAGCCTTTCGTGGAGGATGAGCTGCCGGCGCTTCTGGCCGACCGGCCCGGGCTAGTAGCACATCCGGGTACGGCTACCCCATGCCCGGTTCACCTGAATCAGCCGGCGACCCTGTGCATCGGGCCCGAAGGGGGCTTTATTCCCTATGAAGTGGACAAACTGACAGAAGCCGGTTGCCGCAGTGTGCACCTTGGCCCTCGTATCCTGCGGGTAGAAACCGCCGTGCCGGTGCTGATCGGCCGGCTTTACGACAGTTGCCTGCTTCCGCTCTAATCTACGGTTGCCCTTCCCAACGCATTACAATTGATAACGGTTATCATTTGCGGTAGCCTACTTCCTGTTACATCTCGCAATCCACGCCACCGATGAAGCTGGAGGATGTCAGGATGACGGCACTGCTTTCCGGGGTTCACCCGCCCATAGCGTCTCATGCAGTCTGGCCCGGATGGTGCCAGCTTCTGAGGGATAGCCCCTGGTCGCGGCTGGCCACGGCAGAATCGGGCCTTTGTGCCGTTACCCTGCAGTTCGACGAACAGCAATACCGCCCCGGCG
>CAYMQO010000139.1:0-5959 GCA_964392405.1 uncultured Marinobacter sp. | reverse complement strand
GCACGCCCATACTCGACATCAAGCCCTACCTGCCCTTCGCCGATGCCATACCGGACGCTCGTGTCGGCTGGGCCGGAGAAGCAGCCCCCCATCGCCTGCCGGTACGGTTCACCGAAGAAGCCGAGGCACAGCTTGCCGACCTGCCAGCGGACCGCTACCCTGATCTGAGAGGACTGATCGAGGACGTTACCAGCTACGACCCGAGGCCGTCCTTTCGTCGTGGCCGGCAGAATGAAGAGCGGGTGTACGGTGTTCATCTTTATGACCTGAACGTCCGCTTCAGGTTTGACCTGGTCGGTGTTGTTATATTGACAGTCTGCTAGACTGCAGCACGGAATTTCGTATCACAGGGAACCATGTGCCTTGTCTCCAACCAGAGTGATTGCTGCCCTGACCCGCACGCTTGGCGTCCGGCCGCTGGCCGCGCGCTTGCTGGTCTATGTCCTGCTGTTCAGCATGGTGGTCGCGCTGGCCGCTACCGGGCTGCAACTGGCCGGTGAGACCGACCGCCGCATGGACGAAATCCGGAATCTGCAACAGAAGACGGCGGAGATTATCGAGGGCAACCTCAGCCAGCAGCTCTGGCTGATGAACTATCGTGAAGTGGAGAATACCCTCGGTGACCTGCTCGCCTTCGGGGTTATCCAGCACGCGGAGATCACTACCAGCAACGGCCGTCAGTTCAGTGCGGGTGCATACCCCGACGGCGACGTGATCAGTCACGTGCACCCCCTGCGCATCATCCGCACACCCACGGTCAACTCACCCACCCTCGGCCGGCTTGTGCTGACCTCCTCTACCAGCCAGGTCCAGGCCGCCGTGCTGGACCGCGCCCTGATTCTGCTGCTGTTTCAGTCCATCGTTGTAATGCTTGGCACCTTCGGCCTGCTGGTCATTGTGCGCTTTATGCTTTCCCGTCATCTGGAAACCATGGCCGCCTATGCCACCCGGCTCAACCTGGATGCGCTTATCGAGCCCCTGCGACTGTCCCGCAAGCCACCGGCACGGCCGGACGAACTCAGCGAAATGGAGCAGGCGCTGAACCAGATGCGGGAGCGTCTGCTGGAAGAAACCCGGAGCCTGCGCCAGACCAGCCGCCAGTCCATCGATGAGCGGGACGAAGCAGTGCGGGCGAACCGGGCCAAGAACCAGTTTCTGGCAAATCTGAGCCACGAGCTGAGGATTCCGCTGCAGTCCGTGCTGGGCTATGCCAGCCTGCTGGAGGATACCCGGCTGGACCAGGAGCAACGGGAATATGTGGATACGCTGCTGAATGCGGCGGAAGGGCTCTCGGCCATCATCAATGACCTGCTGGACATTTCCAGTATCGAATCCGGCCGGCTTGAGCTGGACAATATTCCATTCGATCCCCGCGACACCCTGCAGGACCTGGTCAACATGCTGGGCCCCCGTGCACTGGACAAAGGCCTTGCCCTTGAATTGCGCGTTGACGACGACCTCCCCGACCAGCTAATGGGTGACCCCATCCGCATTCGTCAGCTACTGCTGAACCTGACCTCCAACGCTATCCTTTATACTGATTCCGGCCACGTGCTGGTCAGCGCGGAAGTACTTGGCCGCAAGGGGGATCGGGTACAACTGCGGCTGTCAGTGGAAGATACCGGTAGCGGCATCAGTGCCGAGCAACTTCCCCTGGTGTTCGAGCCCTATGTTCAGTTTGACGCCTGGCAACGACGGCCGTCGCCGGGAGCGGGGCTGGGGCTCACCATCTGTCGCCAGCTGGTGTCGCTGATGGACGGCAAGCTTGAGGTGGAAAGCACACCGGGGGAGGGGTCAACCTTCTGGGCTGAGATTACCCTGACGGAAGCCAGCCGTCGCCAGCGCCGGAAACGCACCAGCGTCGGCCATGTCCGGGGCCGGCGCATCCTGGTGGTGGACTCCTACGCCCTGTCCCGGAAGATAACCCTGGAGATGCTGTCGCGCCTGGAGGTGGACATCGAAGCGGTACGCTCAGGGGGCGAAGCCCTTTCTGCGATCGCTATCGCCGAACAGTCCGGTAACCCCTTTGACGCCATTATCCTCGACGGGTTCCTGCCGGATATGGAAAGCGACCTGCTCTGCCGCAAG
The DNA here is from genome assembly GCA_964392405.1 of uncultured Marinobacter sp. Lineage (GTDB taxonomy): Bacteria > Pseudomonadota > Gammaproteobacteria > Pseudomonadales > Oleiphilaceae > Marinobacter. The sequence goes on along the minus strand of CAYMQO010000139.1, from coordinate 3,871 downwards.
GTGCGGGAGAACCCGGCCTGGGAACACACACGGGTGTTCCTGCTGTCAGCCAACCCCCAACGGGGCGACGGTGAGCACTTCCGCAGCGCCGGTGCCGACGCGTTCCTCAGCAAGGCGCTCCGGGAATCGAGGCTGGCGCCCATGCTGAACCAGCTGTTCGAAGACGCCGACCAGGGCGAGCGCCGGTTCCTCACCCGCTTCTCATTACAGGCTCCCATGGCGCCATTGCCGAGTCCGCCGCCGTTGCCCGGTGCCCCCATGCGCATCCTGCTGGCGGAAGACAACCCGGTGAACCGGGCCCTGACTCAACGCCTGCTGGAAAAGCTTGGCTGCCGGGTAACTACTGCCGTCGACGGAGAGGAAGCCCTGCGGTTCTGGCGTGACGGCACCTTTGATCTTATTTTTATGGACTGCATCATGCCCAATCTCGATGGCTACGGCGCAACCCGTCGGCTACGGGCGGAAGAAGCTGCATCCGGTGCCACGCCCATTCCCATCGTTGCCCTCACCGCCAGCGCCATGGAGCAGGATGAGGAGCGCAGCCGGGAAGCCGGCATGGACATTTTTGTTGCCAAGCCGGTGAATATCGACATGCTAAGGGCAGTTCTGGAACAATACTGCGTTGAGAACACACCTGAAACCGTACGAGAGAACTGATGCAAGTCGATTGCCCAACCTGCAAGACGCCGGTCGAGTGGAGCGAGTCCAACCCTCACCGGCCCTTCTGTTCCGACCGTTGCCGCCTGATCGATCTTGGCGCCTGGGCCAGTGAGGATTATCGTATTCCGTCCGCTCAGCCCGTTTCCGAGGATGAACTGCTGGAGTCACTCCATCAACAGGACCAGGATCCCGACCAGACGCACTGATGACCAGCGGCTGAACGGACTTTAAGTTGAGCACCCGCTGCCCCGTCGGTAGTATGCTCATGCGTCTATCAACACGACCCGATAATAACGCTTGAACCCACTTTCAGAGGTATCCCATATGCTGTTCAGGACTTCTGCCATTGCCCTGCCGGTTGCTCTTACACTGGCAGCAGCCCCGGCCATCGCCGCTGATATGGATTTCAGCCTGACCAACGAATCCGTCCGGGGGCAGGTAAACTTCTTCGACGCCCGCTCTGATATCCAGGCTGGCGCAGGCTATACCTACCACGAAGGCAGCCGCCACCTGATCAATGGTGATCTTCATGCCCAGGGGCGTACGGCTCTTGGTAACCTGCCGACCACAGCTGGCATCGGCTTCCGCGGTGTCTGGTGGGATGACGATGACAACTTTGATGGCGGTGCCGTCGGTGTCGGTGGCTTCGCAACCGTGAACATTCCTAACGTTCCGGGTCTGTCATTCACTGGCAGCGCCCACTACGCGCCCAGCATCCTGTCCTTCGGCGACTCGGACGACATGACCAACCTGGAACTGCGCGCCAGTTACCGGGTCATCCGTAACGCTGACGTGTTCGCCGGTTACCGTTATATCAATACCGACCTGGACGGTTACAGCGGTGATATCAACCTGGACGAAGGCGTACTGGCGGGTATCAAGATCTTCTTCTGATACAAACCGCAACAGAACTGGCGCCGTAGTCGCTGGTAAACTTCCGGTTTACCGAAGCCACTACGAGCGCTGGAATGTCTGCAGGTTTACGAAGTCTTCTGTTTTTTGTGCCCCTGATTGCCGTCGGGCTCTGGGGCGCACTTTATTCCCCTCCCCCTTTTGAACAACCCTCACCCGATGACGATATCCGGCTTGCGACACTGCCGCCGCTACCAGACTGGGTTCTCGAGCCGCTGCCGAACTTCGATCACTATTACGACGTTACCGAGAAAAAAGCCGCGTTCTTCTCCTATCTGTACAGCCGCATAGCGCTGGTTAACAGCCGTATTCTGCTGGAGCGGGCCCACCTGCGTCAGTTACAGCAGAAGACAGATCTGGATGAGGATGACAGCCGTTGGCTCGCAGCACAGGCGGAGCGCCTGCGGGTAGATGAGGAAAACGGCAGTGATGAGATGTTCCGGCTCCTGCTGAAACGGCTGGATACCATCCCGCCGTCACTGGTACTGGCCCAGGCGGCCAATGAGTCTGCCTGGGGTACGTCACGTTTTGCCCAGCAGGGTAATAACCTGTTTGGACAATGGTGTTTTTCCCGCGGCTGCGGGATGGTGCCCCTGCACCGTCCGGAGGGGGCCAGTCATGAAGTGGCGCGGTTCCGCTCCGCCTACCATTCCGTCCGGGCTTATGTTCAGAACCTCAACCGACATCCGGGCTATGCTACTTTCCGAAGTCTGCGGGCAGAGGCCCGTGCCCGTGGTGAGCAGCCTACCGGTATCCAGCTCGCTGCTGGTCTTGGCGCGTATTCAGAGCGAGGCGATGCGTACATTCGCGAGATCCGCAGCATGATCCGCTACAACAATCTCGTCTGGTACGACCAGAAGTACCGGGACACGATTCAGCACCGGGATAATATCGAAGGTTTGCTGGAGCTGATCACTGCGCCCGAGGCCACTCTCCGGCCGCACTGATGAGCGCTGGTCGGATTTGTGACGCCCTGGCTCTATCGGTTAGCCCCGGTGGGGAGCGCCCAGGTATTCCCGGGATTGCATTTCCAGCAGCCGGGACTCGGTGCGCTCGAACTCGAATTCCAGCCGGCCGCCGGCATAGAGCCGGGTAATGGGCGCATCGGCGGAAATGATCACCTTGACGTTGCGGTCGTAGAACTCGTCGATCATATTGATAAACCGCCGCGCCTGGTCGTCCTTGTCCTTGCCCAGTATCGGTACGTTGGAAATAATGATGGTCTGGAATTCCCGGGCCAGCTCGATGTAATCGTTCTGGCTGCGGGGACCGTCGCACAGCTCCCGGAATTCAAACCAAACCACATCATCGGCGTGGGCGCGGGCCTGGAGTTTGCGGCCATTGATCTTCAGGTTCAGGGAATGGCTGCCGCCTTCCACAGCCAGACTGTCGAAGCTCCGTTGCAGACTGATATCAGCCTGATCATCCAGCGGTGAATGGTAGAGCTCCGCCTGTTCGAGGGTGCGCAGGCGGTAGTCCACGCCACCGTCCACATTGACCACATCCGTGTACTTTTTCACCAGCTCAATCGCGGGCAGGAATCGCGCTCGCTGCAGACCGTCCTTATAAAGCCCGTCCGGCTGGATATTCGATGTACAGACCAGCGTCACTCCACGGCTGAACAGTCCATCCATCAGCGTGGCCAGTATCATGGCGTCGCCAATATCCGAAACAAAAAACTCGTCAAAGCAGATGACCCGGGCCTCCGCAGCGAAATTGGCGGCCACCTTCTCCAGCGGGTTCTTCTCACCCTTGAGTGCTTTCAGCTCCGTATGTACCCGCTGCATAAAGCGATGGAAATGCACGCGCATCTTGCGCTCGAACGGAAGCGACTCAAAAAACGTGTCCATCAGGTAAGTCTTGCCCCGACCCACGCCACCCCAGAAGTAGAGCCCCTTCACCGGCTCGACCCGGCCTTTGCGGACTTTCAGGGAAATCTTTTTCAGCGGCCTGATGCGCTCGTTCTCCGCCACCACCAGACGCTCGTACAGAGACTGCAACCGCCGGACGGCGTCTTCCTGCGCCGGGTCTTTCCTGAAATCCGGTCGCTCAAGGTCTTGCTGGTATCTTTCCCAGGGAGTCATTCGGAGCCTTCTGCTGTCTGAAAAAGTAAGGGGTAAAATAAGGCGCGGTATTATCTCAAATTCTGCCTGTTTTCGCCATCTGAGCGCCGCCCGATACGATACATCCGCTTAATGCAAGGTCATGGGCAGGCCCGGTATGAAACGGGTATACTCCGTTATATAAAGGACTTCCAACAGGATGAGCACTCTATGACAAACCTGATTCTGGCCGCCGT
>CAYMQO010000138.1:0-5965 GCA_964392405.1 uncultured Marinobacter sp. | reverse complement strand
AAGTGATATTGCCTCCCGGGCAGGTAGAGAATTTCCAGCTGCTGCTGCCCATGCTCACTCAGCTCAATCAGGAACGGCGCTGGCTGGCGTGGATTGACCCGCCACCGGCGCTGGTCAGCAAGTGGCAGACCATGCACGGTATTATCGCCAATGAGCTGCTGGTGCTGAGATCGAGCCGGGATTATTCTGCCTTTGAGCTGGCCAGACGTGCCCTCGGGGCGGGCACCTGCCACGCGGTTGTCACCTGGACAAGCCGTTTGTCGGGCCGTGATTTTCAGGCGCTTGAGCAGGCATCGGCCCGTGGCCGTAGCCACGGTGTGATTCTGCGGTGCCGGTAGGGCGGGGCTATAGAACGTCAGTGAATGGTGTGGTGGGCGTGTAACTCGAAATCTTCCAGGTCCGCGTCTTCCCAGTCGACGGCGTCATTGATATGGCTGACTGCCTGAATGCCGGCATCGATCATGGCACGGGCAACGGACATGTCCTGGTTATCCATCATTTCCCGGGCTTCCTGGGAAAAGGATATCTTTACCAGCGGCGCGGACTCATCGTCTACACGCTTGAGCGCATAGTCGCCGTTACTGAGTTGTACAATTTCGAAAAATGAAGGTGACATAGAATCCTTACATAAGCACTGGCGCGCGTTTACGGTTTGGCCGTAATGCCCGCTCAGAGCCAGTTATCAAGCTTGGGTCACTGGGTAACCCTGTATCCTACCAGATCCTGGATTGGTTTTCCCGCGCTTTATCCTCCCCGTAACCTCGGTATACTCCGTAGAGATGGCGGGACATAGTGATAATCCTGCACCCGCCGTTCCACCAATGCTTCGGAGATTCCCTATGAGCACCCCCGCCCAGCAGGCGCTTGCCAGACTCGATGAGCGTATTGATCAGTTAAACCAGGCGCTCGAGGAAAAAGACTGGTCCCGTCTGGGTGACCTGAATGGTGGCGTCCGGGCGCTGATTGAGCCGGTGATGGTCGCCATGGAGAAGCGGGAGCTGTCACCTACTGAGGTTCAGAAGCGGTTGCAGACGCTGGATCAGTTTGTGCAGCAGGCAGACAGCGAGGCGCGGCAGGCCCGTGCCGAAGCGAAGGAGGCGCTGGAGCAGGTCGGGCAGAACCGCAAGGCAGCAAGCGCCTATGCAAAAGTTTCGGGGCGTAACCCGGGTGGCGGCCAATGATTCGTCACACCCCGTACCGGTTATCCCCAGGGGCGTGATCGCCGTCATAAAATTGACTCTCTGTAATCAAACGTCTTAAATAGCGCAGACAACCATCATCGGACTGAGCTGGGCTGCCTGCACCCGAAGTCCGCTACTTCTCGCTGTGCTGACCAAGAGATTCAATCTGCATGTCCATGATCGATACTGTGCTGGTGCTGAGCAGGGATAACTCACGGGCCAGGGATCTGAAAACCATACTGGAGTTTGTCGGCGGAGAAACCGTTCTTGACGACCGGGCTTCCCGGGAGTGCCTCAACGGCAAGGATCAGTCGATTCTGTCGGAGGTAGGCGTCGCCGTTATCGATGGCGCGGACAACGCAAATCTGCAGGACGATATCGCAACCGTATGCAGGGTCGCCAGCGGTGTACCTATTCTGCTGCTGGACGGGCCGCAGCTGGATGAGCTGCATGCGGAAAGCCAGGCAAGGGTTATCGCCCGGCTGGAGTGGCCCCCCAACTACACCAAGATGATCGATTCCCTTTACCGGGCTCAGGTTTACCGCGACCAGCATAGCCAGGCCCGCAGCCGGGGTCAGCAGCGGGACATCATGCTGTTCCGGAGTCTGGTGGGTACCTCCCGGGGCATCCGCAACGTGCGCGAGCTGATGAGCCAGGTGGCCGACAAGGATGTGAGTGTGCTGATCACCGGCGAGTCCGGTACCGGCAAGGAAGTGGTCGCCCGGAATCTGCATTACCACTCGCCCCGACGTGAGAAACCGTTTGTGCCGGTCAACTGCGGCGCAATTCCCGCAGAGCTGCTCGAAAGCGAACTGTTCGGTCATGAAAAGGGCGCTTTCACCGGTGCCATTACGTCCCGTGTGGGGCGGTTTGAGCTGGCAGAAGGGGGCACCCTGTTCCTCGACGAGATCGGCGATATGCCCCTCAATATGCAGGTCAAGATTCTCCGGGTGCTGCAGGAACGCACCTTCGAACGGGTGGGCAGCAACAAGACCCAGAGCGCCAACGTCCGTATTGTCGCGGCGACCCACAAAAATCTGGAAGAAATGATCGAAAAGGGAGAGTTCCGGGAAGACCTGTACTACCGCCTGAACGTTTTCCCCATTGAAATGCCACCATTGCGGGAAAGAGCGGAAGATATCCCCCTGCTGATCAATGAACTGATTGCCCGCATGGAAAAGGAGAAGCGCGGCTCCCTGCGCCTGAACTCGGCGGCTATTCTGAATCTGTGTCGCCACGACTGGCCCGGTAACGTGCGGGAGCTGGCCAACCTGGTGGAGCGTCTGGCCATTATGAACCCCTATGGGGTCATCGGCGTGCGTGAACTGCCGAAGAAGTTCCGTTACGTGGAAGACCATGACGAAGACCCGCCCCGTACTGATGAGTCGGAAGTGACCGCCGGTCTCCCCGGTCTGGTTGGGCTGGATACGCCCGCGCTGTTACCGGTGGACGGCATCGACCTGAGGGAGTATCTGGCCAACCTTGAAAAGCAGTTGATCCAGCAGGCCCTGAATGAGGCCAGTGGCGTTGTTGCGAGGGCAGCCGAAAAGCTTCAGATTCGGCGCACAACCCTGGTTGAGAAGGTCCGTAAATACGGTTTGCGGGACGATAACGAGGACTGACGGATTTCTGACGTTTCGTTAATGCACGTCTGTCGGTCTTTCTGAAGCGGCCCATAACCCGTTGTAATTGCTTATAAAAAACCTAGTGGCACAGGTTCTGCTTTACCCTGATCGGAAACATTATTTTATGGTCAGGGGGAAGCATGAGACACATCCAGACGGCAGTACCTGCCTCCCGTGCCGGGGACTTTACCGCGCTCGATCGAACAGACGCAGCCGCCGACGCCAATGATAAGGTGACAGCCCTGTTCCCGGATCAGCAGGACGCGGCGGTGGACACCGCGCTGGATCTGTTCAATCAGATGTCCCGCCAGATCACCGATTCCTACCGTACCCTTGAGTCCCGGGTGAATCAGCTGTCCGGCGAACTGACCGCCGAAACCCGGCAGCGCCAGCGGGAGCTGGAAGAAAAGGAACGGCTCGCGGACCGCCTTACGACACTGCTTTCTGCGTTGCCGGCCGGTGTTGTTGTGCTGGACAGCCATGGCCTGGTTACCCAGTGCAACCCAGCCGCCGTGGCGTTACTCGGCGAGCCTCTGGAAGGCGAGCGCTGGATCAGCGTGATTCAGCGCTGTTTTGCGCCCCGCAGTGACGATGGTCACGAAGTCTCCCTGAAAGACGGCCGCCGGGTCAGCATTGAAATCCGGGCCATGGAGAACGAGCCCGGCCAGCTTATTCTGCTCACCGATCTGACCGAAACCCGTCAACTCCAGGCCCAGTTGGCCCATGCCCAGCGCCTGTCTGCCATGGGCCGCATGGTGGCATCCCTGGCTCACCAGATTCGCACGCCCTTATCGGCCGCCATTCTTTATGGCGGTCACCTCGGCCAGCCGGACCTTGACGAAGAGCTGCGCCAGCGCTGTGCCAACCGCCTGATGTCCCGCCTGACCCATCTGGAAGGACAGGTGCGGGACATGCTGACCTTTGCCCGTGGAGAAACCCGTCTGGCGGAAGCGCTTTCCTCAACCCGGATTGCCGACGGCCTGCAGGCGGCGGTGGATGGCCTGAGCCTGACCGGTGAGCAGCAGGTAGAGCTGCAAAGCCATGGTCAGCCGGTACCCCTGATGTGCAATCAGGAAGCCCTGGTGGGCGCCTGCATGAACCTGATCAATAACAGCCTCGAAGCCGGCGCCGACAGGGTTACCCTTGCCCTGGCCGGCAGTGAGCACGAACTGACGATTACCGTAACCGATAATGGCCCGGGTCTGACCGGGCACCAGCCCAGGCAGTTGATGGAAGCCTTCTACACGACCAAATCCCACGGTACCGGCCTCGGGCTGGCGGTGGTGCAGGCGGTGGTCAAGGCCCACAACGGGGATTTCAGCCTGGCCTCCGCCGATGGCGGTGGTGCCTGTGCCACGGTGCGCTTGCCCGCCACCCGTAACCCGAACCAGACAGCGTGACAGAAAAGGATAGCCGGAGGACATCATGGCCCGCCCTCAGATACTGATTGTTGAAGATGATCATGACCTGCGCGAAGCGCTGGTGACGACTCTCGAACTCGCCCGGTTCCGGGTGCGGGAAGCCGCGTCCGGCGAAAAGGCTCTGGAAGAGCTGGCCCGTGGGCCGGTAGACATGGTGGTAAGCGACGTCAACATGCCGGGCATGTCCGGGCATGACTTGCTGGCGGAAGTGCTTAAAAAATATCCCGGCCTGCCGATGATGCTCATCACCGCCTACGGGCAGATCAGCGATGCCGTCAGCGCCATGCAGCTCGGTGCCATCGACTATCTGGTCAAGCCCTTCGAGCCGCAGGTGCTGGTGGAAGCGGTGGAGAAAGTGGTTGGTGCCTCCAGCCCCCGTCGTAAAAGCGATGAGCCGGTGGCGGAAGACCCGATCAGCAAGCGCCTGTTCCAGCTTGCCAAAAAGGTGGCAGCCAGTGACTCCACGGTGATGATCTCCGGCGAGAGCGGTACGGGTAAAGAAGTGCTGGCCCGCTTTATTCACCAGAACTCCACCCGCAGTGACCAGCCTTTTGTGGCCATCAACTGTGCCGCTATTCCGGAAAACATGCTGGAAGCGATTCTGTTCGGTCACGAAAAAGGCGCCTTCACCGGGGCCCACGCGTCCTCACCCGGCAAGTTCGAACAGGCCAACGGCGGGACCATCCTGCTGGATGAGATTTCCGAGATGGATCTGGGCCTGCAGTCCAAGTTGTTACGGGTGCTCCAGGAGCGGGAAGTAGAGCGCATCGGTGGTCGTCGTACCATTTCCCTGGACGTTCGTGTGTTGGCCACCACTAACCGGGATCTGGCGGAGTACGTGCGGGAAGGCAAGTTCCGGGAAGACCTTTACTACCGGCTCAGCGTGCTGCCCATGCACTGGCATCCCCTGCGGGACCGGCCCCAGGACATTCTGCCGCTGGCCGAGCACCTGCTGCGCCAGCACAGCCGTAAAATGAAGCTCACCGGCATCAGTCTCGGCCCGGCGGCCCGCGCCGCTTTGCGGAGCCACAGCTGGCCGGGCAACGTGCGGGAGCTGGACAATGCGATTCAGCGGGCGCTGGTACTGCACCAGGGCACCGAAATCCAGCCGGAAGATTTGTGTCTGGAAATGGGCATCACCGGTCTTGAGCAGCGTCCGGCCTCTGCCGCCACGCCAACCGCGGCAACGATAACCGCACGTCCGGCCGAGGCCGACAGTGAGCCCGTTGCGGCCGTAGCCGAGGCGCCGTCGGCAACGCCGGAGGAAGCGGCTTCCCTTGGCGATGAGATCCGCCGGAAAGAGTTTCACATTATTCTGGATACTCTCCGCCGCGAGCGGGGCCGTCGTAACCGGGCCGCCGAGCAACTGGGTATCAGCCCCCGCACACTGCGCTACAAACTGGCCCAGATGCGGGAGGCGGGCATCGATCTGGATGCGGAGCTGGCGGAAGCCAGCTAATCCGTATCCTTCAGACAAGGCGCCTGCGGGCGCCTTTCCTGTTTCTGGGTGCCTGGCCCTGTCAAAAACCCGACAGCGGGTTTGAGAAGCTCGCTTGCATCTCTCTTAACGCGTTGTAATTATTGATTGTTTTTAACCTGGTAGGAAGTTTGCTTTTAACCGGTTGAACAAGCTCAGCCTCACCAGCGACGACTCAGGGGTGAGGGTTTTCAGAACCGGGAGATAGCAATGGTCCAGCGAGCCGATATCAATAGCGTCCTGTCTGAAATGCGCAATCTG
>CAYMQO010000137.1:0-6027 GCA_964392405.1 uncultured Marinobacter sp. | reverse complement strand
CCGCCGCCGCCAGGAGGACCGGAGGAATACCAGTCGTTGACGGCGTCGTAGGCCAGCACGTCGCCGTGGGACGGGGTGTCGTCAGGGTTGCCGACCACCCAGGTCCCGTTCGGCAGGAACAGGCCGTCGCTCATTCTCTACCTCCTGTCCCCGCCGGGCCGCAGAGGAATCCTGTGGGTAGGCAGGTACGACCCGACGGGGCTTCCATGGTTCCACCGATCATCTCAGAGCACCACCATGTTCGTAGGTGTCAGCGTGCCGCCCGTTCCCACGATGGCGTGCATCGCGGGCTCGACCGTCACGGTCATCTGGTCGGTCCCGTACTGAAAGACCATCTGGTGCTGGGTCATCTTCGCCGGGGCGGTGAACGTGCGAACCGCTCCCGACCCACCCAGCGTCACGCTCTCCCCGCTGACCTGGCTCCATGACGCCCCGGAAGGGGTCCCGGTCAGGGTGACCAGTTCCCACGGCTCCACGGTCTGGTCCGGTCCGGCGCTGTACGGGTCGGAGTAGGTGACCGACAGCCCGGTCGCGTTGGACTCCGTGAAGGTGGAACTTTCGCTGTCCTGCCGCACCGCCACGGCGTTGCCGCTGGACCACCCGGTGCGGTTCACCAGGTCCTGCACCCCCGCGGTAATGTCCACCGAGGCGCTGACCGCCACCCCGCTGCTGCGGGCTGCGCCGTACCAGGCCGAGCCCGACGAGACCGTGAGCGACCCGACGTCGTCGACCAGGACCACACCGATCGTCGCACCCGAGGTGTTGCTCAGCTGGTTCAGGCTGAGCACCGCAGACACGATGGTGCTGCCCTTGGGGACGGCCAGGTTCGTCCACCGCGCCGCCCCCCGGACATATTGGCCGCGGTAGACGCCGGACTGCATCGGCCCGGTCGACGTCAGGTTGCTCCCGTCCGTCGAAGCCTGCTCGGCGGGCGCACCCAGGTTCACCGTGGGCATCTCAGGACCCCACGCTGAACACGTCGCCGGACCTGGCCCAGCCCGGTGCCGAGGGGCCGCCGACGTGCCACACGATCTGTCCGGCCACCAGCCCCGCCGCCTGCGCCGACGCCAGGCTCGCGTAGGTCCACGCGCTCCCGTTCCACGGGTTGACGAAGGGCAGCCTCGCCCGAGTGCTGGAGGGGATGGCGTTCACGTCGGCGGCGGTCAGCGACACGTCGGAGGACAGGGCCTTGCCGTTGACCTTGCGGGTCGTCGGTACCTTCCCGTCCAGGGCGCCCTGGAGACCGGTGACGTCCCCTACGACATGACTGTGAGACGAGGGCGGGAACGTCGAGGGCTTGTTGCTGATGTCCGCCCAGTCGCTCGCCCCCAGCGGGCCGATGTTGACCCATGCCGCACCGTCCCAGACGTACAGGTCGCCTCCGGGAGCGCCGACCATCCAGGCGTCGCCCTGAGCGTTCCCGCTGCTCGGCAGGTCTCCCACGGTGGCCTTGTCGCCCAGGATGTGCAGACCTTCGCCCTGCTCGCCCTCGGGGATGCCCAGGGTCAGGGTCAGGTTCGGGTAGGTGCCCGTGACGGTGGCCGTGGCCTCGGCCCCTGGAGCGAGCGTCGTGGCCGTCGCGGACAGGTCCGGCTGCTCGGCAGGCTGGCCCTCCGGCAGGCCGACGTTGACCGTGTAGTTCGGCTCGGGTCCGACCAGGGTGAACGTGGCGTTCTCCCCCGGGGGCAGGGTCGTGACCGTTCCGGTCGTCAGGGTCAACGACTCACCGCGCACCGTACCCATGTCCAGCCACGTGCTGCTGGTGCTGTCCCAGACCCACAGGTGCATCGTGTCCATCGCCAGCCGTGCGTCGCCCGGCTTGTCGCCCTCCGGCGGCAGGTCGGTCGACGAGGGGATCGGGTCACCCATGCCGACCGGGAAGACCCGGGCATCGACGTAGGCGAGAGTGGCGTACGCGCTCAGGGCGTTCTGCGCCCCCCTGCTCAGTTCACCGTTCTCCCCGAAGGCGTGGACAACGTCGCCTATCGCCATCTCAGCCACCCGCCCTTCCCAGGATCGTCGCCCGGTTCCTGTGGATCAGCACGAACACCCTCTCGTCGGCCTCCAGTCCAGCCACGAGGGTCGAGGGTTTGCCCGCCAGCGGCTCGGCCTCCGTCTCGATCCGGATGCGCAGCGGGTCGGCCTGCGTGACCACCGCCCAGCGGAAGTTGACCGGCTCGTCCTCGCGGGACCGGATCAGGGCGTTGAGCGGGTTGGACATTCTCATGACAGTTCCTTCCACTTGCCGCCCATCATCGCACCCGCCCGCAGGTCGATCCGGTACTCGTTGACGTGCACGAGAGCATCGATGTCCTGGTGCACCAGCCGAACCACGTCGTCCGGGTCGAGGGGTACGACCGCGTGCGAGACGCTGTAGTAGGCCGGAGGCGTGCTCGAGTTCCACAGGTACTGGCTGGCGCGGCTGTCCAGGGCGTCCTGGTCCACGGCCTCGACGCCCTCGTAGGTCTTCGTCACCCAGCGGTTGCCCCGGTTCTCGTAGGAGTACGGGCTGTCCGGCTCGTGGTTCTCGGCCACCGACAGCAACGTAGGCGTGTCGTCGGTGCCCGAGGTCGTCAGGACTGTCCGGTTCGGCACGCTGGCGATGTCCTGCGTCCTGGTGATCGTCGCGGAGTGGATCGCAGCCTCACCCCCCTCGAACACCGCCCGGACGGCCCTGTCCCGGGGCCGGACGAAGGGCTCCACACGGAACCGTCCGAATCCGTCCGCCCAGACCCTCGAGTAGGCGATGGCTCCCAGCAGGTCGTTGACGATCCGCAGCTTGGTCGTCCCGGGGCTCCAGACCATCTGCTCGGCCAGCGCCTTGGGGCTCGGCGTCAGCGCGATCACGGTCTCGCCCGTGCTCTCGATGATCTCCTTCACCGCCGTGGTGACGACGGTCCCCTCCTCCAGGGAGAAGGTGTCCGGCACAGCATCGCTGTCCAGCACCGACACCTTGTCCACGCCCTGGAACCGCCACGAGCGCTTGGTCGCGTGGTACTCCCGGTCGGGACTGGTCGGGAGGAACACGCCCAACGGCCAGGTGAGGCCGTTCACCTCGACCCACGGCCGGACCCGGCTCTGGTGCCAGTCGATCCCGGCCACACTGTCCAACGTCAGGCTGCACCCTCCCCGGATCACCGAGTCGAAGTTCTGCTCGACCGTCCCGTCCAGCACCATGTCCAGGTCGTCCACGAACTGGTCGTGCCGGTCCAGCAGCTCGATCCGGTAGGACTCGACGCGGGGGCCGGTCAGCATCGGGTGGATACTCATGACCCACCCCACTGGTACTCGCCGGGCAGGGTCTCGGTCAGAGGCGGGGCTCCGACGATCTGGTACTCGCCAGGCATGACCTCCACGAGGAACATCCCCGAGTACCGTCCGATGGCCTCCTGCTGGTCCAGCGTCCCGCCGTCGCTGCGCGTGATCGAGAACCGGGCCTCACCCAGGTAGAGGTTGCCCTGCTCGAGGTCGGACAGGGTCCCGTAGAAGAAGTCGTCGGCGGTGCGGATCAGGTGCGGCCCCGGCAGGTCGAACAGCTGCTCCAGCATCTTCCTGCTGGCCTGCTTCGTACCCTGCTCCATCTCGGTCACGTCGCGGATCGTCACGGTGCCGTTGTCGTTGTCGACGATCTCCCGTGCCGACTTCGGGTAGGACGGGCACCGCTGCGGCAGGTGGACCACCGTCAGGGACAGCGTCTTGCCGGTCAGCAGACCAGACGTCTCCACCGGGCGGGACCTTCCGGCGTACTCGTTCAGCACGCGCTGCCGCCCCGAGACCGACGAGTTCTCGGTGACGTACCGCAGCCGGGCGGCGATGGCGAACGACGGCCCTCCGCTGAGCCAGATGTCGCACGAGTCCTGCCCGTACATCGTCAGACTCGCGGTCGTCCTCGCGAACCCGGGCGGGTCGCTCCACGCCGTGACCCGGTAGACGATGTCCCCGGTCAACGGAGCGGTCCAGTCCAGGTAGTCGCTCTGGGGGTCCAGGTTCTCCGCCAGCACCACGAACGGGCCGCCGTTGATGCTGCGCTCCACCGTCAGGCTCACGGTGTCCGGAGCCACGCCGTCGTCCTGCGGCTCGATGTCCACCAGGACGTAGCCGTACTGGTCCATCCACACGGCTTCCGCGAAGGGTGCGTTGGGCGGCTGGAACGCGACCGGGAAGGGCACCGAGTCCCAGTCGCTCCAGACCCCGACCGAGGACTGCGCCCGCACCTCCACCCGGTAGTCGGTGACGTTCTCCAGCACCGACGGCGAGGTCCACGACGTGACCGCCCCGGCACCCGAGGAGGACGTCGCGACCGCCCCGGTCACGTCCTCGACGATCCGTGCCTCCCACGCCTGCTGCGGGCTGCCGTCGGCCTGGAAGTAGGTCCAGGTGACCGTGACGGACGGCGTGGCGACCGTCTCACTCTCCTCGGGGAAGGTGATGGTGACCGCCGGGGCGGTCGTCAGCGGGAAGGTGGCGACGGCCGACCAGTCCGAGGGGTCGGCGTGGTTGCCCCATGTCCGGACCTGCCACTCGACCGACCCCGGGCTGGTCATCCCCGAGGTGGTCCACTCCGAGACCCCGGAGGTGATCTCGCTCGTCGTGTTCCAGGACCCACCGTCCAGCCTCCACCGCAGCTGGAACTTGCGCTGCGCCGTCGTGTCCAGCGGGTTGTGCCTCCACGTCAGCGTCTTCGTCGGCGCGGCGCGGTCCACCGCCGTGCCGTTCGGCGCGAGATTGGTCGGAGCCGCCGGAGGCGTCTCGCTGTTGACGCTCGTCGACGAGGAGTAGTCGCTCGTCAGCACCGGATCGTCGGTGACCGCCGTGGTCCGGAAGTTGTGCTGCGGGGCCGCCGGGGGAGACGAGTACGTCCACGTCGAGGACGACGCCGGGACCAGCGCCAGCCGCGTGGCGTCCCACGTCCCGCCCTGCCCGTGCCACACCTCCCAGTGGGTCGCGTGGCTCGGGAGCGCGCCCCTCGTGACGACGATGGAACCGTCGCCCTGCCGCTGCGCCGACGGCAGGCCGGGAGCGGCGGGGGTCGTGTCGATGCTTGCGCTGTCGGAGGTCCGGGACCCGCCGGAGTTGTACGCCTGGATCGCGTAGGTGTACTCCCCGTTCGGTTGCGTCGAGTTGTCCGTGTAGGTGGTCGTGCTCGGGCTGACCGTGGCGATGTTCTGCCAGTAGGGGAACGCGCCGGGCCCGCCGTACCTCCGCACCCGCTGACCGCTCGGGTCCCCGCCGCCGAGGTTCCAGGTCAGGGTCTGCTGGTTGTCGTTGACCCGGGTCACCTGGAGGTTGGTCGGCTTCCCCGGAGGTGGGGTCGGCGGTGGCGGCGCGGGCGGCGTGGTGATGCTCTGGGTGGCCGTGTTGGTCCACCCGTTCGCGCCCTCGTAGACGTCGGGGAGGAGCAGGCGCACGTTGAAGGTGACGGTCGTGCTGCCCGAGGTCGAGTGGGTGTAGGTCTTGATCAGCCGGTACTCGCTCGGTCCGATACTTCCGCCGGAGAACGAGACGTTGTTGTTCGTCCACGACTGCGACCCGGTCACCTCGACACGCGGGACCGGGCTGGACCAGGACCCGACGGAGGTCGAGCACGCGCGGAGGTAGACCTTGACGGTCACCGTCGACTGGTTGCTGTAGTTGGTCGAGGCGGACAGTTCGACGCCTGCCGAGGCCACGCCGCCCCAGTCCGCCGTCCAGCAGGACGACCACGTGATAGCCACTAGACCTCAACTCCTCGCACCATCGTCGAGCGCACCGACAGCATCCTGATGAAGTCCTCGAGCGTCCGCAGGCTCTCCAGGTCACGCAGGCTCAGGGTGACCTCCAGCTTCTCGATGATCGTCGTGCCGTGACCGGGCGGGCGCAGCTCCTCAGGTGCTCCGGTGCGGTTGTCCAGCAGGTTCAGGCCCTTGCCCAGCGTAGCGCCGGAGTCGGCCACGAACGGGTTCCGCACGGCCTTGCGTAGCGTCTCGACAAGTCCGCCGTCGGCGTAGCCCCAGTGGATGTGATCGTGGTGCATCGCCGCGACAGCGG
>CAYMQO010000136.1:0-6028 GCA_964392405.1 uncultured Marinobacter sp. | reverse complement strand
AGGAAGAGGCAGCCAACTACGCTGATCCGAGTGACCGGGCTTCGCAGGAAGAGGAGTTTTCCCTCGAATTGCGCACCCGTGACCGGGAACGCAAGCTGATCAAGAAGATCGATAAAACCCTGGACCGCATCGACAAGGACGATTACGGCTTCTGTGATCAGTGTGGCGTGGAAATCGGCATCCGCCGTCTGGAAGCCCGGCCCACCGCCACCCTTTGCATCGACTGCAAAACGCTGGCAGAAATCCGCGAACGCCAGACCGGCATCTGACCGGCAGGCCACTCAGGCGCGGGCCAGCCCCGCGCCATGACCACCCCATGCCTTCAGATACCTATTGTGGACGTTTTGCTCCGTCCCCAACGGGGCCCTTGCACTTCGGTTCGCTGGTAACCGCACTCGCCAGCTATCTGGAAGCCCGCCAACAGGGCGGCACCTGGCTGGTCCGCATTGAAGACCTTGACCCCCTTCGCGAAAGCCCCGCAGCCACCACCGCTATTCTGGACAGCCTCCAGTGCCACGGTCTGATCCATGATAGCGAAATTCGCTATCAGTCCTCCCGCCTGGAGGTATATCGCCAATTCGCCGAGCAGCTGGTGGAGCGTGGTCTGGCCTATCACTGTGCCTGCTCCCGCAAGGAACTGGCCGCTCACAACGGGCACCACCCCTGGGGCTGTCGCCACGGCGGTTCTCTGCCGGCGGATCGCCCCTGGGCGATTCGGTTTGCGCTGAAAGACGAAGCCGCATGCTGGCAGGATCGTATTCTCGGGGAGCAGCGCCAGACCGTACGGGCCGGCGTCGATGACCCGGTGATCATCCGTAAGGAAGGGTTTGTGGCCTACCAGCTGGCGGTCGTTGTGGATGATATCGATCAGGGGGTCACCGAAATCCTGCGGGGCTCTGACCTGCTTGAGGCAACCGCCCAACAACGTCAGATCTGCCAGGCACTGGGAGGCTCCACACCATTGTGGGGCCACATTCCCGTCGTTCTTAACGAACAGGGCCACAAGCTCAGCAAACAGAACCACGCACCGGCCCTGGACGACTCGCAACCCAGCCAGAATCTCTGGCGGGCACTGGTGGCCCTCGGGCAGCGACCTCCAGAGCCGCTGGCCAGCAAAACCCGTCAGCAGGTACTGGACTGGGCATTGGCGAACTGGTCCATGGCCCGCATTCCCCGCACCAGCGTTACTGACGCCCTGAATTTTTCGCCCGGCCACTGACCTGACAGCCATGCTACCCCCATGGTATAACCCCGAAGGTCAACGGCGCGGACAGACTTCCGATGTATATCTATCGCCTGGTATTCCTTCTGGTACTGGCTGTTTACATTTTTTCCCCCAACATTCTCGACTGGTGGGTCGCACCCGGGAATGCCTGGTACTCACCCTACCTGCTCTGGGGAAGCCTGATCGCCATCGGAATCTGGCTGGAATGGCGACGGGACCCCGATGAATTTTAGCCTGTCGATCCTGCTGGTCATCAGCCTGGGTTATCTGCTGATTCTCTTCGGCATTGCCCATGCCACCGAAAAGGGGCGGCTACCTGGCCGCTGGGTCCGCCATCCGCTAGTGTACACCCTCAGCCTGGGAGTCTATGCCGGTACCTGGGCCATTTACGGTGCCGTCGGCGTTGCCGCTGAGTTTGGCTACGGCTTTCTGGCCTATTACCTTGGTGTCAGTGGCGCGTTTTTGCTGGCGCCGGTGTTGCTGAATCCGGTCATGCGTATCGGCCGGGCTTACCAGCTCACCTCACTGGCCGATCTGTTTGCCTTTCGCTACCGCAGTCAATGGGCAGGTACCCTGGTTACGATTACCGCCGGGACCGCCCTGATGGCGCTGCTGAGTATGCAGATCAAGGCCGTCGCTGCCAGTGCCAGCCTGCTGGCCCCAGAGGCTTCTCCCCATACCATTAGCACCCTGTTCAGCGTCATTGTGGTGCTGTTCGCCATGTTGTTCGGTGCTCGCCGTGACCAGACTTCTGGCAGCCACCAGGGCCTGGTCGTCGCCATTGCGTTTGACTCCCTGGTCAAGCTGGTGGCCCTGCTGCTGTTGGGCGGCATCGTACTGTTTACGGTGTTCGGCGGCTTTGCAGGACTGGAAAGCTGGCTTGCCATGCCCACCTCCGGGGTGAGCGCGCTGGCGCTGGGTATTGAAGACGACAGCTGGCGGGCGCTGATGCTGATGTCTTTTTCCGGCGCCCTGGTGCTGCCCCATATGTACCACATGATTTTCAGCGAGAACCCCAGCCCTGCTGCCCTGTCCCGGGCCAGCTGGGGGCTGCCGCTGTACCTGTTACTGCTGGGACTGCCGGTACCGCTCATCCTGTGGGGCGGCATGGCCATGCCCCTGGTGAACGACCCGGCGTTCTATGCCATTACCATCCCGCAGAACCTGGGCTATCCCTGGCTGACGGTGCTGATGTATGTCGCCGGCCTGTCCGCCGCCAGCGGTCTGATGATTGTCAGTACGCTCGCCCTCGCCGGCATGGTGCTGAACCATGTGGTGTTACCGCTGCGGACACCGCGGGACCAGTCAGACATTTACCGCTGGCTGCGCTGGACTAAGCGTATCCTGATCGCCGTCATCATCTTCATGGCGTTGATCTTCAACGAAGCCCTGGGCCGCAATCTCGACCTGGCGACCCTTGGCATGCTGGCCCTGTCGGGCATGCTGCAATTACTGCCCGGCGCGCTGGGCGTAATCTACTGGCCGGAAGGCAACCGCAATGGTCTGATCTGCGGACTACTTGCTGGCCTCACCCTGTGGGCCGTGACCCTGGTGCTGCCCCTTTCCCAGGCGCCGAACCTGCTGGCCTGGCTGCCACCGCTGCCGGTTGAGCTTGAGTACGATAACTGGCATGTGCTTACGTTTATCAGCCTCGGGATAAACATTTTTATTTTCGCCGTAGTGTCCCGCCTTACCCATACCAGTCCAGAGGAAGCCAGCGCGGCCCAGGCCTGCGCCCCCGGTGCCCTGTCCCGTCCCCAGCGGCGCGAACTTATGGCCAGTTCTTCGTCCGACTTCGTCCGCCAGCTCGCCGAGCCACTGGGTTACAACATGGCCAAGCGGGAAGTGGTCCGGGCACTGGAGCAACTGGACCTGCCGCCAGTGGAGTACCGGCCCTACCAGTTACGGCGCCTGCGGGATCAGATCGAAATCAACCTCTCGGGGCTGATGGGCCCGTCGGTCGCCCAGGACCTGGTGCAGCGCCATCTCAGCTTCAAGCCCATGGCCAGCAGCCGCACCGCTCAGGATATCCAGTATGTGGAACAGGCGCTGGGCGACTACAAAGATCGCCTGACCGGCCTCGCCGGCGAACTGGACAACCTTCGTCGTCATTACCGCCAGACCCTGCAGAACCTTCCCATCCCCGCCTGCTCAGTAGGCGACGATGGGGAAATTCTGATGTGGAACCAGGCCATGGCGGAGCTGACAGGCATTTCGGCCGATGATGTGGTTGGCGGCCGTCTGCTGGCGCTGCCGACACAGTGGCGGGATTTGCTGGATGAGTTTGTCCATGGACCGGACCTGCGCCGTTACAAGCATCGGCTTGACCTCAAGGGCCGGCCCCACTGGCTCAACCTGCACAAGGCCGCACTGGCAGGGCGTGATCATCCGGAAGGGGGCAGTATCATTCTGGTGGAAGACCAGACCGAGACCCGGCTGCTGGAAGATGAGCTGATGCACAGCGAACGCCTGGCCTCCGTTGGCCGGCTTGCGGCCGGCGTGGCCCATGAGGTGGGCAATCCGGTAACCGGGATTTCCTCGCTAGCCCAGAACCTCAAGCTGGAAACCGACAATCCTGATGTGCTCGAAACCGCGAGCCAGATTCAGCAGCAGACCCGGCGTATCTCCAATATCCTGCAGTCGCTGATGAACTTTGCCCGCACCGGAAATCACGCCCAGGCCAACCGCTATGAACCAGTGCAGATTCGCCGCTGCGTCGACGAATCCATTAACCTGCTCTCGCTCGGCGGCAGGGAGCACCGACTTGACTACCTGAACGAGTGCCCCGAGGATCTGATAGTACTCGGCGATGAACAGCGGCTGGTACAACTGTTCGTTAACCTTCTGGCCAACGCCCGGGATGCGTCACCGGAGGGTGGCCACATCCGGGTCATTGGATTCCGGGAGGAGTACTCCGCTATTATCGAGGTCGCCGACGAGGGCACTGGCATACCCCCTGATCAGCTCGATCATATTTTCGAGCCCTTCTACACCACCAAGAGCGCTAGCCAGGGAACCGGCCTGGGACTTTCGCTGGTGTACAGCATTGTCGAAGAACACTACGGCACCATCAACGTAGAAAGTCCCGCAGACAAGTCCCTTGGACGTGGTACGCTGGTGCGTCTGAAACTTCCAGCTTACGAAGCCGAAAACGGCGAAGGCTCGGAAGGAGAAAACCGGGAGTCATGACGGAAAACATGCATCGCATACTGATTGTTGAAGACGAAGAGATCATCCGCTCAGCCCTGCGAAAACTGTTGCAACACAACGGTTATGAAGTCGCGGTGGCAGAATCTGTTGAAGCCGCCACGGGTGATTATGAACTGGCCAGTTTTGATCTGATTATCTCTGACCTGCGCCTGCCGGGTGAGGCGGGCACCAGCCTGATTGGCCAGGCGCCGGGCGTGCCCGTGCTGATCATGACCAGCTACGCCTCCCTGCGTTCTGCGGTGGACTCCATGAAGATGGGCGCCGTGGAATACATTGCCAAGCCGTTCGACCACGACGAAATGCTGGCGGCCGTCGAGAACATCCTTGCCCAGCGCCCAAGCGGCACAGCTGGCAGCACCGCCGACAGCGCCGATACGGCCGAAGCTGATCCCGCCCAGATCATGTACGGCCAGTGCGATGCCATGCAGCAGGTATTCACCCTCATCCGCAAGGTCGCCCCCACGGAAACCACCGTACTGATCCAGGGCGAATCCGGGACCGGCAAGGAACTGGCCGCCCGGGCCCTGCACCTGTTATCGCCGCGGGCCAGTGCGCCACTGATCTCGGTTAACTGTGCGGCCATTCCCGAAAGCCTGATCGAATCCGAGCTGTTCGGTCATGAGAAAGGCGCATTTACCGGCGCCGTATCCGGCCGCATCGGGCTAATCGAAGCTGCTGACGGTGGCAGTCTGTTTCTGGATGAGATCGGCGAGCTGCCCCCAGAGGCCCAGGCAAGGCTGTTGCGGGTATTACAGGAGGGCGAAATCCGTAAGGTGGGCTCCACCCAGAGCCGCAAGGTAAACGTGCGGATGATTGCGGCCACCCACCGCAACCTGAAAGCCATGACCCGCACCGGCGAGTTCCGGGAAGACCTGTATTACCGGCTGAACGTTATGCAGGTCCGCATCCCGCCCCTGCGGGAGCGCAACGGCGATATTCTGGGGCTGGCCAGCCGGTTCGTGGCGCGCCGGGCCGAGCACATGAACAAGCCGGCCCTGAGCCTCAGCCCGGAAGCCATGAGAGCCCTGGAGCGCTATCGCTGGCCGGGTAATGTGCGCGAGCTGGAAAACGCCATCGAGCGCGCCTCCATTCTGGCGGACGGAGATGTCATCACGCCCGCGCAGCTGGACCTGGATACCGAAGCCGGCGACGACTATCACATTCCCAGTAGCCTGGTGGAAGGCGATCATGAGCAGGCGCCATCACCTTCCCGGGAGGCGGATGCGGGCAGCGACCTGTCCCTGGAAGATTACTTCCAGCATTTTGTCCTCGAGAACCAGGACCGCATGAGCGAGACCGAGCTCGCTCAAAAGCTCGGCATCAGCCGTAAGTCCCTTTGGGAGCGGCGCCAGCGCCTGGGCATTCCCCGCAAGAAGAGCTGATCACTCAAAGATCTCCTGCCCGTTCAGCCTCACCTCCCCCTGCCCGTTTTTCTTCCAAAACCTGGCATTCCCGCGGTAACACTGAGAGGTGTTACCGAGGTGTTACCGGGCGAAACACGACATACCGGAAAACCGAGATATGCGTAACACTAACCCCCGGACTTTTATTACCTAA
Organism: uncultured Marinobacter sp.; assembly: GCA_964392405.1. Taxonomy (GTDB): domain Bacteria; phylum Pseudomonadota; class Gammaproteobacteria; order Pseudomonadales; family Oleiphilaceae; genus Marinobacter. Next base: position 36 of record CAYMQO010000136.1, on the reverse strand, counting down.
AACCATTAAGTCCAGAGAACCATTTGATAATAAAGT
>CAYMQO010000135.1:0-6030 GCA_964392405.1 uncultured Marinobacter sp. | reverse complement strand
TGGATGAAAGCATTTTCGGGTGAGGTAAACCATGTCCGCAATCGACCAGCTCCAGGCCCTGCTGAACCATGACCTGGAACAGCTCCGGCAGCTCAAGTCCCTGTTGGAAGAAGAACGTCGTTTGCTGTCTGAACGCGATGTCCGCGCGATCGAGCCACTGACGAGCCGCAAGAACGGGCTGCTCGGCGAGATCCGTGAGCGGGCCCGGCAAAAAGTGCACCTGCTTGTGGAGATGGGCTATCGCCCGGACCAGGGGCAGCCTTCGCGCTTTATCCGCAGTGCCGGGCTCACCGAGCTGTATCACACCTGGGAAGCGGCCCAGTCGGTGCTGGCGGAATGTCATTCCCTGAATCAGCACAACAGTAAGGTTGTCAGCCACCTGCAAAACCGCCTCTCCCGGTTAACGGATATTTTCCGCGGCAGCTCACAGCAGCAGAAACTCTACGGTGCAACCGGACAACAGACGTCCGTGGGTCAGCGTAATATCCTGGCCAGCGCCTGATCAGAACCAGGGTCGGTGCCGATCGGCCCTGAGTCGTTAATACCTCGCTGCGCCTCTCTTACCGTTGCCACACAGAATCGTAATCCGGAACCCGGATCCATCCTCTTTACTCCAGCTTCTGGTAGACTTTCCGGCAATTTCAACCCTTCGGAATCTGCCATGGCCTCTTATTCTCCTGTCCAGCGTCACTCACGACCCGTTCGCGCCCGCAGGCTGGCTGCCGCCTTGCTGGCGACCGTTCTCCTTTCACCGGTGCTCAGCCACGGTGAAGAAACCAGAAATGCCGGCGACGCCCTGCCGGAAGTCCGGGTTCTGACCAGCGAGGGTGCTTTTGAGATTCGCCTGCGTCCGGATATCGCGCCGCAAACCGTTACCAATTTTCTGCGCTATGTGGACGAAGGCTATTACGACGGTACGATTTTTCACCGGGTGATCCCTGGCTTTATGGTCCAGGCCGGCGGGTTCGATCAGAATATGAGTCGGAAGAGCACCCATGAACCGGTCGTAAACGAGTCCCGGCAGACCGCGCGCAACCTGAGAGGTACCATCGCCATGGCGCGCACCGCAGACCCGGACTCGGCCACCGCCCAGTTCTTTATTAACCTGGTCGACAATCCACATCTGGACGCGACGCCTTCCCGGGCTGGCTATACGGTATTCGGTTCCGTGACCGAAGGCATGGGAGTGATCGACGCTATCGGCAGTGTCGATACCACGAACCGTAACCACATGGGCGATGTGCCTGTCGAGCCTGTAGTGATCGAGTCCGTCAGGCGCATCGAAAGCGATCAATAGATGATGAGCGACACCGTCTCCCCCGGGCCCCTGATGGAAACTGCCAGGCTGCTATGGCAGGACGGGCTGCCCGTTTCCGAACAGTTTGGGGATGTGTATTTCAGCCGCGACGACGGCCTGGCAGAAACCCGCTATGTGTTTCTGCAACACAACCAGTTACCCCAACGGTTCGCCAGCCTCGGACACGACGACCGGTTTGTGATCGCCGAAACCGGCTTTGGCACCGGCCTTAACTTTCTTGCTGCCTGGCAGACGTTTCACCAGCATGCGCCGGCCGGCGCCCGCCTGCACTTTGTGTCCACCGAACGCTACCCGCTGACGGCGCAGGACCTGACACAGGCACTGGCGTTGTGGCCACAACTGGAACCCTACGCCAAGCAACTGCAGGCAGCCTACCCGCTTCCCATAGCCGGCTGTCATCGACTGGTGCTGGACGGTGGCCGCGTGCGGCTGACCCTGTACTTTGGCGATGCCCTGACCGCCTTCAGTGACATGGAATTCAGCGCCGATGCCTGGTTCCTGGACGGCTTTGCCCCCGCCTGCAACCCGGGGCTGTGGCAGGACGAACTGATCCGCCAGGTGCGCCATCACAGCCATGAGGGCACCACTGTGGCCACCTTCACCGCCGTTGGAAATGTCCGACGCGGTCTCGCCAGCGTTGGTTTTCGTATGGAGCGAGTGAAGGGGTTCGGCAGCAAGCGCGACATGATCCGCGGCACGCTCGACCAGGGCCCCGCCCGCCAGACGACTCAGCCCGGCGAGGTACTGGTGGTCGGTGCCGGCATTGCGGGCGCCACGGTGGCCCGCAATCTGGCAAATCGGGGCTTTCAGGTGACCGTCGCCGATCAGGGTGCCCGCCCGGGCGCCGGCGCATCCGGCAACGCCCAGGGTGCCCTATACGCCAAACTGGGTGTTCAACTGGATGACCAGACCCGCCTGGCTCTGGCCGCCCTGCTCCACGCCCAGCGATACTATCCGGTGGAAGCCGCCAGCGCCTGGCATCAGACCGGGCTGCTGATGATGGGTTATTCCGAACAGGAACGGGCGCGACAGGCGAAGTTTCTTGCTGCCAACCATTACCCGTCGGAACTGCTCCGCCCGGTAGACCCGCAAGAGGCCGGCGCGCTGACCGGCGTAGACAGCCCCCATGGCGGACTCTGGTTTTCAGGCTCGGGCTGGCTGGAACCGGCCCGGCTGTGTGAGTTGCTGCTGGATCATCCCAATATCCGTACCGAGTTCGAGTATCGGGCCCGCCGCCTGCTGCCGTGTAACAACCGCTGGTGCCTGTCCGGTGATGGCCAGCAGGATCTGGTCGCCGATACGGTCATTCTTGCCGCCGGTCATCATACCCGCCCGTTAATGCCGGTTACCGGTGAATTCCGCCTTAAAGCCATTCGTGGCCAGGTAACGGCACTGCCGGAACACTGGCTGAGGCAGTCGCCCAAGGCCGTAATCTGCGGCGCCCGTTACCTGAACCCGGCGTCGGACGGTCTGGCAATAACCGGCGCAACCTTTGACTTGCGTGATTCAGACCCCGATGTGCGGAACAGCAGCCATCAGGAGAATCTGCAGGGTCTTGAAGAAATGCTGCCGGGGCTGCTTGATGACAGGGATCTCTCCCTTGATGAGGTTTCCGGCCGGGTTTCGTTTCGCTGTACCACCCACGATTATCAGCCCATTGCCGGCCCACTGATCAACGGCGCAGGCGACCGGCTTGAGGCAGCCTGGCTGCTGACCGGTTTTGGCAGCAAGGGGCTGATGTGGGCGCCGTTACTGGCGGAGTATCTGGCAGATCTGATCACCGGCGAGCCGTCCGCCCTCCCCGCTTCTCTTGCCCGCCGGGTTGGCCTCGGGCGATGCCTGGTCAACAGTGAAAAAGTCAGTACACCGGCCTGATCTGACTGAAGTTATCCGGTAACCGGCCGATAAACGAATACCCACTCATTGTTTTCGTTTTTCAGGAGCTGTCATGGCCATACACATCAGCGAACCCGGTCGGCCAATCGGCACGCGTCTGCCGGAACAGCTCCGTAGCCGTCGCGTGGGCAATCTCGCTAGCATGGCCGAAACCAGCGCCCTTCGGGAGAGTAACGAGGAGACCACCAGCGGCGAGCTCCAACAGGCCCGGGGCATTGCGGCACGGCAGGCAGCGGCGCGCTATGGCGAGACCGAAGACGGCAGGCCCGAACCCCAGCGTGCCTACCTGCCCGTCAGCCGCGTATGCAGCCCATGGATCCACAAGCTGCCAGCAGACGCGACCCTGGCCGAGGGCCTGGCCGCCATGGACCAGCACGGAGTCCAGCATCTGGTCATTACGTCCGACGGTGTGGTGGGCGGGCTGGTGGATATGCGCTGGATACTCAACTGGCTCCACGAAAACCGGGATCAGGACGCCAGCCGAACCTTCCTGACCATTGAGTTACCGTCTTTCCTCACCGCCTCACCAGAAACCGACGCCCACCTGCTGGCGCGGCTGATGCTCGCCCATCAACTGGACGCGGCGCTGGTGGTTGGGCCGGATAACGCCCCCGTTGGCATTATCACCAGCACCGACTACCTACGGCTGTATGCCAGCCTGACCAGACAGGAGGATCAGGTCTGACCGGTAGATGCGCCGACTTCCGCAAGAAATGCGGTAAACGCTTCCTCGTCCATGATCCGGATCCCCAGCGATTCCGCCTTGGTCAGCTTGGAGCCGGCAGCGTCGCCGGCGACGACGCAACTGGTCTTCTTCGACACGCTGCCCGCCACCTTGGCACCGAGGCGCTCCAGCTTTTCCCTGGCCTCTTCCCGGGTCATGGCCGCCAGCGTACCCGTGAGTACCCAGGTCTCGCCCTGTAGGGGCATCTGCGCAGGCTCCGGCACATCCACTGATTGCCAGCGAACGCCCTGCTCGGCCAACGCGGTGATGATTTCCTGGTTGTGGGGTTGCTCGAAGAAGCTGTGAATGTGCCCCGCAACGATGGGCCCCACATCCGGAACTTCCTGCAGTGCCTCTTCTGAGGCCTCGGCAATCTTTTCCAGCGTGCCGAAGTGCATGGCCAACCCTTTGGCGGTCGCCTCGCCGACTTCGCGGATACCGAGGGCATACAGAAAACGCCATAGCTCCGGTTCCCGGGAACCATCAATGGCCTTGAGCAGGTTGTCAGCCGACTTGTCCCCCATCCGCTCAAGCCTGACCAGATCCGCCTTTTTCAGGCGATACAGGTCCGCCACGTTATCTACCATTTCCCGCTCGACGAGCATGTCGATCCACTTTTCTCCCAGGCCCTCAATATCCAGCGCCTTGCGGGAGGCGTAGTGGCGTATGGCTTCCTTACGCTGGGCCGGGCAATAGAGTCCACCACTGCAACGGGCCACCGCTTCACCCTCAATCTGGATGACATCGGAGCCACACACCGGGCACTGCTCCGGCAGATGCACTTCTGCCGCATCAGCGGGCCGTCGGTCGGGCACGACCTTGACCACCTGGGGAATCACATCTCCGGCCCGACGTACAAACACCGTGTCCCCAATACGGACGTCCTGACGGCGAATCTCATCCATATTGTGAAGTGTCGCGTTGCTGACGGTAACTCCGCCAACAAACACCGGCTGCAGGCGTGCTACCGGGGTTACTGCCCCGGTTCGGCCCACCTGCCACTCCACGGCCTCCACAACCGTGAGTTCCTCCTGGGCGGGGAACTTCTGGGCAACCGCCCAGCGGGGTGCCCGGGAGACGTATCCCAGTTGTTGCTGCAGGCGGATGTCGTTCACCTTGAATACGATACCGTCGATTTCGTACGGCAGCCTGTCCCGCTTTTCCAGCAGCCGCTCATAGGCCTCAAGACAGTCATCGGGTCCCGCCGCCAGGCTCATCTCCGGATTGATACGGAAGCCCCATTCCTTCACCATTTTCAGGCATTCGTAGTGGGTATCCGGCAGGATGCCTTCATCCGGTACGGCCACACTATAGGCACACATCTGTAGCGGGCGCCGGGCAGTGACGCGGGGATTTTTTTGCCGCAGGCTGCCGGCGGCAGCGTTCCGCGGGTTTACGAAGGTTTTCTCGCCCTGCTTCGCCAGCGTGGCATTGAGGGCTTCAAAACCCTCACGGGGCATATAGACTTCGCCGCGCACCTCTACCATGGCGGGTACGTTCTTACCCCGAAGCCGCAGGGGTACCGACTCGATGGTGCGGATATTGGCGGTAATGTCTTCACCGCTGTAGCCATCGCCGCGGGTCGCTGCCTGGGTCAGCAGGCCGTTTTCGTAGTGCAGGCTTACGGCCAGCCCGTCCAGTTTCGGCTCGCAGACGTACTCCACCGGTTCATCGCGGCCCAGCCGCTCGCGGACTCTCCGGTCAAAATCCCGCACCTCATCCTCGGAGAAAGCGTTATCCAGCGACAGCATGGGGAAGCGGTGAACCACCTCGGCGAAGGTATTGTCACCAGAAGCCCCAACCCGCTGTGTGGGGGAATCGGGAGTGATCAGGTCCGGATGGTCGGCCTCCAGGGACTGGAGCTCACGCATCAGCCGGTCGTATTCAGCATCCGGCACTGCCGGCTCATCCAGCACGTAATAACGGTGGTTGTGGTCGTCGATGACCTGGCGGAGTTCCTGAATGCGACGTTCTGGGGAGGGGGTCGGGCTCATGTTTTCTGGTTCCGGGAGCAAGCTGAAGCGGCCCGGGAACCGGGCAACAGCGCTTCAGCCTGAAATCAGCGTTTGAAGCGGCGCTTGCGCTCGTATTC
>CAYMQO010000134.1:0-6041 GCA_964392405.1 uncultured Marinobacter sp. | reverse complement strand
GCGCATTATAGCGGCTGCAGCCGGGCAAAAAAACCAACAAACCGCTAAGATAGGCCGCATCCATTTGCAACGCCGCCCGAGATGACCATGCCCGAGAGACCCTCATCGCATACCCACCCCTGGCGCAGGCCGCTGCTGGCGGCCGAATTTATCGCCCTGGCGATACTGATCGCATCCATGGCCCTGCTCGGCCAGAGCGGTGATGGCCAGTTCCACACCGGCTGGCTGTTAGTGCCCGCCATCGCCAGCCTCGTCGTCTTCCTGTCGTTTCTCGGCCTGATGTATCTGCGCTGGGTCGTCGCCACTGAAGGTCGACAAAGTCGCTGGCATAAACTGCTTTTCAGCCTGCTTGCCCTTACAATGCTGAGCGTCTGGGCCTTTGCCATTGCCCAGACATGGCAAAGTCTGCCTGGGTAACCGGTTCCCGCCGGGTCTGCCCTACCGCCATCAAACTGCATGGACTCTGTAAAAGGACGCTTTATGAAGACCTGGCAATCCCTGCTCGCAGCAATCAGTCTGTCCCTTCCGCTACCCCTGCTGGCTCAGGATGCCGATCCTGTTTCGGAAGAGGAGTCAGCTGCAGCGCAGATCGAAGAGCTGGCCGAAGATATCAGCGATGAAATGGAGCGCTCTGAAGCCCAGGTGACCAACGATCAGGCCATGGCGCAGGAGATTCGTGAGTATGAGGCCAAGGAGCGCCTGATCGGATCCCTGATCGGCGGATTCGTCCCTTACCAGCCGACATATATCCTGCCCTATACTTACGTTGATACACCCAACCAGAACCCCTACAGCCCCCGCCTCGGCGAAGCCAGCTACGATAGCCGCCTGCTGGATGAAGAAGCCAAATACCAGATCAGTTTCCGCGTGCCTCTGCTGAGCGGCGTACTGGACGACCGGACCACGCTATGGTTCGGCTACACCCAGAAGTCCTTCTGGCAGGTCTATGACACAGACGAATCCGCACCTTTCCGGGAAACCAACTATGAGCCGGAAATTTTCCTGCGCCACCGGCTGGGCTGGGATGTGGGGCCCGGGGAACTGACCGCGGTTACCCTCGGTTTTAACCACCAGTCGAATGGCCAGTCCGAACCCCGCTCCCGTAGCTGGAACCGGATCAAGGGCGGCGTTAGCTATTCCTACAATCGCTGGCTGTTTATGGTGAACCCCTGGTACCGGCTACCAGAGAAAAGCAGTGACGATGACAACCCGGATATCGAGGACTATCTCGGTTACGCGGACTATATCGCCGTGTACAAGTGGTCCGACGACCATGTGTTGTCAGCCAAGCTGTTGAACAACCTGAAGTCCGACAACAACCGCACGTCCGTTGAGCTGGGCTACAGCTTCCCCATCGGCGAGACCCTGAAAGGTTATATCCAGTACTACAACGGCTATGGCGAGAGCCTGATCGACTACAACGAGCGCATCCAGCGTATTGGAATCGGTATTATGTTGACCGACTGGTTGTGACCGTTGAGAGCGGGTAACTGAGGTATAAAAAAGGGGCGGATTACCGCCCCTTTTTTTCTGCCCTGCCGTGTCACGGCTCACCCTGGCGAGCCCTGGTTAACTGTCAGGCGTTGTTCAGCCGCTCCATCTGCTTCAGCAGCTCCGCTGTTTTCTCTTCCATCAGCGCTTTGTTGGCCCGGGACTCCACATTCAGTCGCACCACCGGTTCGGTGTTGGACATGCGCAGGTTGAAGCGCCAGTTGTCGAACTCCACGCTGAGCCCGTCCACATGGTTGGTGGCTTTCGCGTCCGGACCGTAGAGCTCTTCAATGGCCTGGATCACCTTCGGCGGATTATCGATGGTGCGGTTGATTTCACCACTGGCCGGATAGGCCTCAATCCGCGCATCAATCAGTGACGACAGGGGCTGTCCGGACTGACACAGCCGCTCAGCCACCAGCAGCCAGGGAATCATGCCACTGTCGCAGTAGGCGAAATCCCGGAAGTAATGGTGGGCACTCATTTCGCCGCCATACACAGCGTCTTCATCCCGCATCCGCTGCTTGATGAAGGCATGCCCGGTTTTACTCTGGACCGCCTCGCCACCGGCAGACTTGACCAGATCGAGGGTATTCCAGGTCAGGCGGGGGTCATGGATCACCTTGCCTCCGCCGGTCTTGCGCAGGAACTGGTCCGCCAACAATCCGACGACGTAGTAACCTTCGATAAACCGCCCGGTTTCGTCGAAGAAGAAGCAGCGATCAAAGTCGCCGTCCCAGGCGATTCCCATGGCGGCGCCGTGCTCCTTCACCGCGTCTGCCGTAGCCGCACGGTTTTCAGGAAGGATGGGATTCGGCACGCCGTTGGGGAAGCTGCCGTCGGGCTCATGGTGCACCTTGATAAACTCAAACGGCAGGTGCCGCTCCAGCGCATCAATGACCAGGCCCGCCCCGCCGTTGCCGGCATTGACCACGATCTTCATGGGTTTGAGTGCGGTCGGGTCGATGTAGCCCAGCAGGTGGTCGATATAGGGCACCATGACTTCCAGGGCTTCATGGCGACCCTGACGAGGTGCATCTTCGAAGGGCTCCGGGACCCGGTCACGGATGTCGTTCAGGCCGTTGTCTGAACTGATGGGGCGGGATTCCGGCCCCACCATCTTCATACCGTTGTGATCTTTCGGGTTATGGCTGGCGGTAACCATGATGCCGCCGTCCATGCCGAAATGGCTGGTGGCGAAATAGACGTGTTCCGTACCGCCGAGCCCGATATCAAACACATCCGCGCCGGCTGCCATCAACCCGGAACTGAGCGCGTCAGCGATCTCGCGGCTGGACAGGCGGATATCGTAACCGACGATCACCTTGCGGGCGCCGGTGACTTCCACATAGGCCCGACCAATGCGCTCGGCCAGGTTCGGATTGAGCTGATCAGGCACGCGGCCACGCAGGTCATACGCTTTAAAACAGGACAGGTCCATCGTAACAATCTCCCGGTTGGTCTGCGGTCGGTTCGTGGGCCCCATTCTAGCCCCATGCCTGTGACAACTGCAGACCTGAACGACAAGATGACCAAAAAGAAACCCGGCCTTCATAAGCCGGGTCTGTGTAAGAGGGGTATCGTCGGGCTGGCCGCCGATTTAGTCCGCGGGGCTGGACTGTAGCTGGATGTAGTTCTGGATGCCCATCTGACTGATCATCTCAAGCTGGGTCTCCAGCCAGTCAATGTGCTCTTCTTCGCTGTCCAGGATGCTGCGGAACAGTTCCCGGCTGGTGAAGTCCTTGACCTCTTCACAGTACAGGATGGCTTCCTTGAGGTCCGCATGGGCGGTCAGTTCCAGCCTGAGATCGCACTCAATCATTTCCTGGACGTGTTCGCCGATCAGCAGCTTGTTCAGGTCCTGCAGGTTTGGCAGGCCTTCCAGGAACAGGATGCGCTCGATCAGCTGATCCGCGTGCTTCATCTCATCAATGGACTCTTCGTATTCCTTCTCCGCCAACCGGGTAATGCCCCAGTCTTTGTACATGCGGGAATGCAGAAAATACTGGTTGATTGCGGTCAGTTCGTTGGCCAGCACTTTGTTCAGATGCTGGATAACCTTCTTGTCGCCTTTCACGGCCAGGCCTCCTTTCGTTAACTCTCATCAACTGACGACCGTTGGAGCGGGCGTCGCTTATCCACAGATCTGTGGCTGCATTCAGCAGGCAGTTAACACAAGGATAGTCCGTTCACCGGCAAGAAAAAATCGCGCCGGAGAATGGTTTACGTTTGGAAGGAGGTTTCCGTCAGGCCGGCTGAGCGAGCAGATTAGCCAGGGCCAGGTAATCTGATGAGCGGGATTCCCGGAGAATCTCACGGGCGGTACAGGCACAACGCCCACATTGACGTCCGACTCCCAGCTCTTTGCCGAGCTGACGCATGGAAGTGACACCGTTCTCTGCCGCTTCACGGATCTGGCTGTCGGTTACACCGGTACAAAGGCAGACGTACATAAGCAGGTCTCTCAGTGCAATTAAACTTAGTGATAATTATTGTCATTCGCAGCCGTGATTGCAACCCATTCTGAGCCCTTGGTACAAAAAGACACAGAAGTCAGGGTCAGCAGAATCCGCTACACTTGCCCACCCGGTCACCAACGTCACCAATCGGAATCCGTCATGGCCCTGAAAGCGACCGTGTTCAAAGCGATCCTGAACATCGCGGACATGGACCGGCACTATTACGCCGACCACCACCTCACCATTGCCCGCCACCCGTCCGAGACGGACGAGCGCATGATGGTGCGATTACTGGCCTTCGCCCTGAATGCGGGCGAGTCGCTGGAGTTTTGCCGCGGCCTGAGCACCGATGATGAACCGGACTTATGGCAGAAAGATCTGACCGGTCATATTGAACACTGGATCGAAGTGGGCCTGCCCGAGGAAGACCGCATCCGCAAGGCCTGCCACCGCGCCGACAAGGTCACCCTTTATTGCTATGGTGGCCGCGCGGTGCCGGTGTGGTGGGAGAAACACCATCACCGCCTGGAGCGTCATCAGAACCTCACCGTGAGCGTACTCACAGCCGATGACACCGCAGCGCTGGCGAGCCTGGCAGCCCGTTCCATGAACCTACAGGTGAACATCCAGGACGGCGAGATTTCCGTAAGCGACGATCAGGGCGTGGTGAGCCTGACGCCAGAGCTCCGCCTGTAGGTCAGGCGGGCTCTGGGCTCAGAATGGGAACACGAACGGCAGGAAGATTGCGGTAAACACTCCAGTCAGACTCATGCCCAACGAGGCAAACGCACCGGCGATAGGACTGATCTCGAACGCCCGCGCCGTGCCAATGGCGTGACCGTTCAGCCCCAGAGCAAAGCCGACAATCCGGTCGTCCGAGATCTGGAGCCACTTCGCCCCCCAATCCACAAAGATTGATGCCAGCACGCCGGTAATCAGCAGACCACCCAGGGTCAGCGCCACCGAGCCGCCCAGTTGATCCGCGATGCCCATGGCGATGGGCGCGGTAACCGATTTTGGCGCCAGGGACGACAGCACAATCGGCGGCGCTTCCATCAGCCAGGCGATACCAACGGCGTACACGGCCGCCAGACTGGCTGCCAGCGGCAAGGTGCAGAGAATCGGTTTCCACAGGGCCCGAATGTGGTGCATCTGCTGATACAGGGGCACCCCTAATGCCACCGTGGCGGGCCCAAGCAGCACGGTGAGCCACCGCGACCCCGAGCTGTAGGATTCGTACCCCATACCGGTCACTGCCACCGCTATGGCCAGAAAAATGGCCGCCATCAACACCGGCGGCATCCACAGGGGCCGGCCTATGCGGGCAAACACCCAGCTCGCGAGTATAAACGCGGCCAGGGTCAGCGCGACCGCAAACATGGGGCTGGCGGACCAGGTCAGAATGACCTCACGCAACAGGTCAGTCATGGCGCTCACTTTTTACCTGGCTCGCAGCTGTTTTCTTCATCAGCCAGAGTGTCGTCAGGGCACTTAAAAACGTCCCAGCGACCAGCGCGACCGCAACGCTCAGCCAATGTCCGGCAAACCGGTCGGCAACAAAGAACACGCCCACTACCCCCGGGGAAATCAGCAACACCAGCACAGAAATTAGCCCCCGGCTGGCCTCCGCCAGGGAATCACTGACCCGGCCCCGCACCATCAGCGTCAAGGTGACCATCACCATGCCTAACACGCCAGCGCTGACCGGCACTCCGGTGAGCACCCGAACGGCTTCCCCCAACAGAAAGAAACCCACCAGAACCAGAAAACCCCGCAACAACACCATGCGTTACACCTGCCAGATCATCACATTCACTGCGGACACCCACCCGAAAACGCTGCCCAGTGTATCAAAGCACTGGCCGCCAGATGATGAAGTGATGGCTGGGGACGGGAACGGTTGATTCGCAAGGCGAAAATTCAGGTAGCGTCAGGGCTGGACAGAAGGCACCGGCACACGTAAGATTGCGCACTCGAAATTGACGTGCAAACGCGGTTTCGAATGCGCCCGTAGCTCAGCTGGATAGAGCGCTGCCCTCCGGAGGCAGAGGTCAGAGGTTCGAATCCTCTCGGGCGCGCCATGAATATCAA
>CAYMQO010000133.1:0-6064 GCA_964392405.1 uncultured Marinobacter sp. | reverse complement strand
GCAGAGGTTCTGCTTACGGAATCTTATTTTATTGAATTTTCCCGCCGAAAAAATCGCGCCTATGCTGCCCTGGTAAATCTGGTCGGCGAGCGCACTGGCTTTGTTGGCGCTTCCATGGTTCATTTTGCCTCTGGCTGCGTTGCGCTTTACGTCGCTTTCCGACTGTATAGGCATGGCAGTGCTTAACCCGTCGCGCAGCCGATCAAAACGCCGCTATAGCCGGGACCGATTAGCCTCACCCTGACTGTCCCCAAACCTGGTGCTGAAGCTGAAGACGAAGTCCCAAAATTTTGTTCCTGGTTTGGTAGGATTGAACCATCGCTGGCCGACAACGACCCGTCCCATGCTCGCTTTAAGCTCTTCAGCATGCCATGGGCGTAATCTGCTGTCAGGAACAGCTCCAGTCTATTGCGTTTCGAAACCACCGTAACCTGACGGACGGGTCAGAAAAGTCGATAGTCAAAGGGTGGACAGAACCGAAAGCCGGGTTTTTCTATAGCCTTAGCTAGAGGGGCCCCAGCTCTATCTAGAACACGGAGAGTTTTAATGAGATCGATAGAACAGAAGAAGTTCATGAAAGGTCGGAAAAAAGTAGAGATCCTGGACCAGGGTAGGGTACGGGTGACGCACTCTTCGATGAAGGGGAGGAACGAGGAGGTTTTCAACCTTTTTGATCTCAATCATCAAACTGATAAATACTTTCACCGGCCGTTAAAGCTTCTGGTTTTGGCAGCCGTATTTGCCTTCTTCTCTGCTCCTTTTTTGATGGAAGCAGTGCAGAAACTGGACGTTGAGCCTCTGTACATTGGTGGGTTTTTCGTGTTGCCGTGTATCGTCTGTATTCAGCAGTATTTTTATAAGCTAAATGATCTGGTTGTATATCGGTTTTACAATAATGGTAATGCAGCGATCACCCTATGGAACAACCAACCGAATAAAGAAGATTTTGAGAAGTTTGTTGACACTCTTTCGACCGAGATAAAGAGTATTCGGATCAGACCGGACCTTGATAATGCAAAGAAGCTTGAGATTTATAAAAACAATCTTGAGTTTTTATTGGAGGAAGGTGTGATCACTCAGGACGAGGCAATTTCTATTTATGAGAGAAACAAGGAAAGGTTGTTGACCAATAAAAAGGCCAAGCTGGTTCCCATACAGTCATATAGCAATTAGTGGTACCGGCTCGCTGCCGCTTGGTGAGCTAGCCGGTATCATCCGTCAATAGCGCAGAGTTGCAGCGTTCTGGCCAGTGCGTGGGCCTTTAATTCCGGCACTAACAAGGCGGGTATCGGTCTACTGTTTGCCTTGGGCTGCTTTGCGCTTACTAAAAAGCGGACAAGGGAGCGCAATAAGCGCCGTCACTACTTGGCTTAAGCCGCCCAAAGCGCGCCCTCAGTCAATGATTACATGCGGAACAAATCTTGAGGTATCCCGGGTGATTGCCGTGTTGTCTTCCCGGATGCCCATGCCGACCGGCTCCTTGCCCACTATCCAGCTGCCAATCAGGCAATAGTTGCCATTGAACTGCGGCGGCGGACACCAGCCCTGGATGATGGTGGGGATGTTGCCATAAGGTCCGTCAACCGCCAGTTCGACGCCCTTGGCGGTTTCAACCGATATATTGGCGCCTTCCCGGGAGAACAGCGGCTTGCGAACCCAGCGGTCGGACAGCGCCGGTATATTGCTTGCGTCACCAAACCAGGCAGGGATCAGGTTTGGGTGGCCTTCATGTCTTTGCCAGAGTAACGGCAGAATCCCCTTGTTGGAGAGGATCAGTTTCCAAGGGGGCTCCACGAACTGGGTGGAGCATTTCGGCAGCGACTGACTGAAGTCTTCCTGCCACATCCACTCCCAGGGGTAGAGCTTGAACAATTGCTGAATCGGTTGATCGTGGTGGTCGACGAAGTTCTCAGCATCATTGAGACCGATATCGTCCATAAATAGCTGTACCGGGCGCAGGCCGGCCTGTGCGGCACAATCAGCCAGATATTCAATGGTGCCGGAATCTTCTGAGTGGTCACGGCAGCACGCGAAATGGAACGGCTGACCCTGCCTTCCAATAAAGCCCAGGCGTTCGATCAGTGCTTCCTGCAGCCGGTTAAACTGGTCGGCATGAAGCGGCAATTGGCCCCGTTCGATTTTCTGCTCCAGCCATAGCCACTGGAAGAAACCGGTTTCATAGAGCGAGGTAGGAGTGTCCGCATTATATTCATAGAATTTTGCAGGACCATTGCCGGAATAGGAGAAGTCCATGCGCCCATAAAGTGAGGGTTCAGAGAATTTCCAGCTTTCTGCGATCAGGTCACGGGCCTTTTCCGGAATACCCAGACGAACCATCAGTGACTCGGACGCGACAACCTCGCTGACCAGGTCCAGGCACATGGCATGGAGTTGTTCCGTGGGATCTTCGATATCATCTTCAATTTGCTGCAGCGTAAACTGGTAATAGGCGCTTTCATCCCAGTAGGGTTCACCTTCAATGGTATGGAACTGAAAACCAAAAGACTCAGCCTGGGAGCACCAGTCTGGTCGGGGCAGTGCCTGAATACGCTTCATGGATATCCTTTTTTTTAGTAAACCCGTGCCTGGATACGGAACGCGGGCGAGTGTATCAAAACTCAGATTTGATAATACCGACAACTTATCGAATTGACGTTTAGTGCAACTTGTTTTAGATTCACCCGCCTCATTAACGAGATTGCGGAAAAGGGACAGTCCGATGGGTTCAGGAGAAGGAATTACTCAGTCTCTCCAGCGTCGTACACGCCGTCAGAAACGTACACAGGCCGCCACACTTGTATTGATGGGCGCTACACCGTTCGTCATTCTTGCCCTGGACCCACTTCATAATGACGTTCAGGTATTCCAGGACATTGAAGCCTGCAAGGCATCGATCGGTGGCAACGGCGCGGCCTGTGAAAACCTGAGCAAAGAAGCATCCGCCCGACATGCCCGGGTGGCTCCCCGTTACTTAACCATGGAAGCCTGTGAGGCGGAGTTTGCCCATGTGGTCAATGGCAAAAGCTGCCAGACCGGCTGGTGCAGTGCGGATGACCTGGCTGTTTGTGAGCCCGCCGGGAATGGGCAGTTCCGTCCTGGCTATTCCGCTTTCCTCGTCGGCCAGGACGTTCTGGCTGACGCCGTGGCGGGGAAGCCAATGGACGTTGCATCGCTGGGTGACGGGGATCTCCAGCCGGTCTACACGGTGTCCGGTGAATCTCTGGGAGAGCAAACGTCGTCATACTATGGCGGATCGCCGTTTCTCTGGTATTACCTGAGTTCCCGGGGCAGTTATCTCGGCAACCAGAACCTGAAGGGCCCCGTTACGGTTGCCCGCTCTGGCCTCCGGCCGGGAACGGGTCAGCTTCATTCTGCCAGCACCCGCGGCGGTTTCGGCGCCACGGCTCGCCAGACCATGCAATCTGCGCGGAGTTGACGGGTTATGACAAGTCGAATTTTGCTGTCGTGCCTGGCCCTGTTTATTTCCGCTCCGTTATTTGCAACCGACACTGGTGCTGGCCACCCAACGGTGCCCGAGTTGCGGGAAGCACTGTTTCACCTGCACGCGAATGAACTTGAAACCCTGACCTGGCGGCTGCCAAACGAAGACGAAGTGGTACCGTTTGACCGGGTTGATTACATTCGCGGAGGCTGCCTGAAACCCGTACCGGTTCGCCTTCAGCAGCCCCAACGATTTGTTGTGCGTTGTGAGACCATCCTTCCTTTTGGATTCGAGCGAGTCACGGTAAGGACCAACACGCTCTGGACATACTCGGAAGGTGAGTGGGAGCCGGGGCACCTCTACTGGACTCAGATCAGCCCGACCAACCGTCGTCTTTACGAAGAGAAACAGATCTGGGAGACCAAACGCACGGCGAACCTGACCCCTCTGACAAAGCAGTTGGCGGAGGTTTCTGGTCCAGTCTTTCCTACGTTAGGCGATGCGCTGTCTGAGCTTGGCGATCGGCCGCTCACTATCGGGTCGGGGCTGTCCCGCTGGAATCATCTTGAGTGGCCTGAAGGGCTTGTCGCAGTGGGGCGGGACAATCGTTTTCTCGTGCAGAAAGGATCGCTCGAAGGAATTGGTCGTATAACGTCCTACGCGAATGACAATGGGAGCCTCCCTGATAATTTCCGGGGAGCCGTCCGACTGGGTTCGACGGTAGGCTTTATTGTGGGTGACTTCGACAAAGGCAGCTCTCATTTCATGCTGGCGCTGGCTGAATTGAAGGAAACAGACTGGCAGCGAGAGAACCTGATCTGGGAAGACGGACAGTACGGGGTTCAGGTGGTCGAGGTAAAAAGGAATTTAGGGCGATGACAACAGAATCAACCGCTGAGCAGAAGATCTATACGGAAGTTGACCTGTCAGAACTGCGTCTGTTGCCTGGCGGTAATCAGGGGGATGCGCGGTTTATCGTTGGTAACAGCAGCACTGGTGTCATTCTAACGGTTGTCGCTTTACCGGTCATCATCGCCCTGGTTTACGCATTCATCATGATGTTTATGTTCACCCCTTGGGGGGAACTCAACCTGACCGCAGTAACCTGTGTCTGGCTTGTGCTGTGGGTACTGTTGGCAGTATTGACCCTGGCCTTCGGAAATACCCGTCACCTGTACCTCTGGAATGTGGCAGACCAGACGATTACCCATCTCAATTCTGGTGAGACCAAGCCTCTCGACCTGAAGGTAGAGCTGACTCCCGAAGGGTTGCCTCACATTGGCCTGTCGGACCCTCTTGCTTCCGGCTGGCATCTGCCAGCATCGATTGCCTCATTGGCATTGACGGAAGGCGACAGCATGCCTGAGATTGAGGAATGGCAGCCATCCGGACTGATCGAAAGCATCAAAAAGTCGTTCACCGATTCAGGCACTCTGTGGTGTATCCTTATTCCGGACGCCATCTTACTGGTGCTCTGCTTTGGAACCTTCATGATGCCCTTCTTCCTGGTGTTTCAGCTGTGGCTCCTGGGGGCGTGGTGCCTCGCAGCCGTGATCGGCTGGCTACTGGAACAGCGGGAATACAGAAGGTGGCGAAACAGGTTTTCGCCAGCCGCCAGTCCAGCCTGAAACGGGAAAAAATCCAGAGTCGAATTCTCGTTACAGCACCGACTCTATGCTCTCAATCAGCTCCGGATCATCGGGACTCACCTTGCTGGGGAAGGCGTGGACAACCTCTCCCTCGGCATTAAGAACATACTTAGTGAAGTTCCAGCGGGGCGGACTGCTTTGTTCGTTAATGGCCTGGAACACCGGGTTAGCTTCGGGACCTGTTACGGGGCCTGGCGCGATCATCGTGAAAGAGACACCGAAGTTCCGGAAACAGATGTCGGCGGCTTCCTCTTCCGAGTCGGCTTCCTGCTGGAAGTCGTCGCTGGCAAATCCGACCACCACAAGCCCGTCGTCAGCATAGCGTTTGTGCAGCGCCTCAAGCCCCTCGAATTGCTTCGTGAAGCCGCAGTGGCTGGCCGTATTGATAACCAGCATGGGTTTGCCGGCGGCGATCTCACACAGGTTGATCGTTTCGGTGGAATGGAGCTTGCGTTGGTCGTGGTCCAGAAAGGCCGGGCAATTTTCGGCCAGCACTGGCGCAGCGACAAGTGGTCCGGCAATTAGTACCGTACAGAGTAACGTTTGCCTTAAGTGGTTCATGATGGGTATCTGCCTGTTAGCGGGTAGCTCCTGCCACTATAGGCCTGACCCTTTCTGTCAGCAATCACTGTTCCCCTTGTGACCCGATTGGCAGATGATGAAAGGACGACTTACCCGGTAGGGCGGAGTGGTGGCTGAGGACATAGTGGTTGTGGTTAACTAGTAGCGTGCTAACCCTCTAAAACAGAAAAAGAAAAATACATGAAAAAATGGATCCTTTCGTTCGTCGTTCTCATTCTTTTGGCATGCGGTGTTTTCTGGGCAGTGGCAGACAAGGACATGCGCCGGCTGGTGCTGAATCTTCCAACAAATGCCGATGTGCTGTTCTGGTCAACGGATCAACGGGATGCTGTGTTTCGTGCGATGGACCGGCTACCTTTCCTTGCTAAAGCCCGGGTTATCGAGGCCGGTG
>CAYMQO010000132.1:0-6145 GCA_964392405.1 uncultured Marinobacter sp. | reverse complement strand
CGGATCAACCGGGTCAATGGGATCAACCGGATCAACGGGTTCTTCCGGGTCAATCGGGTCGGTTGGATCCCGCGGATCTTCAGGGTCGATGGGCTGGTCAGGGTCAACGGGGTCGACCGGCTCTTCCGGATCAGGATCCGGACCGATGGGGTCCACCGGGTCACCTACCGGCGGGTCTACGGGCAGGTCGGGATCCATGCCGTCGTCATCGTCGCCGCGGTCAATCTGACCCTGGCCGGAGCATTGCGGGATCTGCAGCTCGCCGTCGTGCAGGCCGAGGAAGCCAAACTCGGTGCTTTCTCCCGGCGCCAGCTCATCGTTCCAGAAAACACTGGACGCGGTCACCTGTGGAGTATGGCGGTCACGAATCCTGGCGTTCCAGCCGAAGGTTATGCCTGCCTCCTGCGGGAAATCGAGCTGCACCTGCCAGCCGTCAATAGGCAGATCACCCGTGTTGGTTACCCGGACGGTCATCTTGTAGCCCTTGCTCCAGAACGAGCTTCCCTCCGCCTCACAGGCAATACCGCCCGGTGCGACCGGGTCTGGCGGCGGTGTCTGGCCATCATCGGGGAGGCCCCCATTATCATCGTCGCCAGGCAGGTCGTCCTCGCTGCCATCATCCGGATCCTCCGGGTCGACGGGTGGCTGCTCCGGGCCGCCGCCGTTACCGGGTCCGCCGGGGTTGCCCCCGGGCTGGTCCCCATCCCCTGGTTCGGCGTCGTCATCAACACCCTGATCGCCGCCATTACCAAAGATGGTCGCCGGCCGAGCGGTGGCCTTCAGTCCGTGGGTGCCGTTGAGCAGAAGATCGCCCCAGGGCGACAGGCTGCCGGGATCGAAGTTCTGCACCAGGTCCAGGGACTCAGTCCCACCGCTGTTACCAGACCAGGACCAGCCGGTATAACCCACGCCGTACTGCTCCGCCAGCTCCATGATGTCTGCAGCGGCGACCGGCTGGCCGTAATGATCCATGCCAAACTCACCGATAAGCAGGGGCAGCCGGTGGGTTTCGAGGAAGGTGCGCATGTATTCTTCAACCATGCTGCGCTCGGGATAGACCTCGTACATGTGAACGCTGAACATGGTGTTGTTTAACGGGTCAGCATCCGCTACCTGGGACGCATGGGTGATCATGATGCCCTGCCAGTCCTGGCCCCAGTTGGCGGCATCCACGATCAGGGTGTGCTTCAGTCCGGCCTCACGCAGGCGCTGGATGGCAGTGCGGTGCTCACTGATCCACGTCTCGCCATAGTAATCGTCGACCTCGTTGCCAAACGGTTCGTTGGCAATATTAAGGAGCACATAGTCTTCCTGACCCTTCAGGGTATCGGCGATCTCAAGCCAGTAGTCCACGGCAGAAGACAGGGGCGCCGCCTCGGGCTCGTCGCCAAAGCCGGTGGTGTCGTGCACATCCAGCACGGCGACCAGGTTATGCTCCCGGGCCAGACGGATGATCTCGGCCACTTCCTGGGCAGAGGTACGGTTCCAGCGGTACCCGTTGCTCAAAACCACGCGAACGGTGTTGGCACCGGTCGCGGCAATATCCGCCAGGGCCTTGGGGGTCTGGTCGGTAAACCAGGCGTGTGGGTGATTGATGCCCCGCATGACAAAGGGCTCGCCATTACCGTCCAGAAGCTGTGTGCCGGATACTGAAAAATCAGCCTGGGCACCGGCCGACAGGGCAGCAACGGCAAGCGCCAGCAGCGCCCGCTGCCCAGTACGGCGAATAGGGGTACCGGCCGGTATCCGGCGGGAATTTAAGGGGGTCATATCGTCATTCTCCTTGACCATTACGGGGCCCAACCGATTGCAGACGACTCCCCCCTGTACTGCCGGCGGCAGGAGGCATAACCTCATGCCGACAGGCTGTCTGCAGGTTGCCAACCCCGGTAGAAAGAATACCTGTCCAGTCAATAAGCGCTTTTCAGTCAGGCACTTGAAACCAAATGGCTTCGCAGGCCACGCTATTCAGCGGGCTCAGGCAACTCAAATGACCAAATGGTGAACAGAGACCTGGTTCACGCCCTAACGATTGACCATTTTTTAATCAGCCCGCAATAATATCTTCCTGGCCCAGATAGGCTTTTGTAACTCCATGTTTTTACTAAAGCAGAATGAGAGGTCCACCGCCTTAGGCGTCACCCGCAGCTGGTTTTCGGGACGGTGACAGAGGGGCTCAGGCAAAGTAGTCTGGCCCTCTGTGATAGTCTGAAGATCAGGGATTGAGATCGCTCCTGCTCGTCAATCCGCGATCGAAACTCCATAAAAACCGGCAGAAGCATGGCATGGCCCCATGACGATTATCGAAGCCCGTGCAGATACCATTCATCACCGCATTGAAGAATGGCTCAACAGTGCCACTCACGGTATTGGTGCCATCCTCAGTGTCGTGGGAACCATTGCGCTGGTGGTCGCTGCCCGGCAGATGGGCGACACCTGGAAGCTCGCCAGTTTCAGTATTTTCGGCGCTACCCTGATCCTGCTCTACCTGGCATCCGCGTTCTATCACGGCAGCAAGAGCGTCAAACTGAAATCCTTCTTCAAGACCCTGGACCACTGTGCGATCTTCCTGCTGATCGCGGGTACCTACACTCCGTTTCTGCTGGTCAACATGCGCGGGACCGTCGGCTGGACGTTCTTTTCCATCATCTGGTCCCTTGCCCTGAGCGGCGTGATTCTAAAGGTGATCTTCAGGCATCGGTTCCGGCTCGTGCGGGTTGCCATCTACCTGCTGATGGGCTGGCTGATCGTGTTTGCGTCCGCTGACCTGGTCAACAGCCTGAGTATCCGGGCGCTGCACCTCACCATTGCGGGCGGCCTGGTTTACACCGTCGGAGTAGTCTTCTATCTGCTGGACCGGATTCCGTACATGCACGCCATCTGGCACCTGTTCGTTATCGGCGGCAGCACCTGCCATTTCAGCGCCATATATTTCGGTGTGCTGCCCCACGTGGCCTGATTTTCACCAGCCCGGCCGCAGGCACTGGCCCGCTTCCATGGGCCGATCCCCCGCCGGGTCATTGCGTAAGGCTGCGGTCTGATCTATGTTCGGGCCATCGCTCTAAGCCCGACGCTGCCTATGACCCGCGCCCGACGCCCCCATGCCTTTTCCGTTTTCTTTCCCGCCGCCGCGCTGCATGCCGCCCTGATTGTGCCGCTGACGCTGGTGGCCGTGTACGGGGGCATCGGCTGGCCACCGGGACTGCTGGGCGCGGGGCACGGTCACGAACTGGTTTTCGGCTTTGCCCTGGCCCTGGTGGCAGGCTATACCCTCGGCCCGCAACCTGCCCGCTCACTATGGCTGCTGCTGGCCCTGTGGCTGTTCGCCCGGGTCAGCTGGCTACTGATGCCCGACTCCTGGGTAGGACAACTGGCGAGCCCGGTGTTTGCCCTGGTACTGGCGAGGCAGGTGGTGCCCCGGTTTCAGGCGGCCAAGAAGTGGCGAAACAAGATCACCGGCCCATTGATTCTGTTGCTGTGCCTGGTGCCGGTTGCCTGGCTGGTCTCCGAGAGGATGTTGCCAGTATTGGCTTTGTCAGTGCCCGTGACCGCCGCGACGTGGATGCACTTCGGCGTATTCTGCCTGCTCCTGCTGATGACATTTATGGGCGGGCGCCTGATCGCACCGGCAGCCGCCGGCACCCTGGAGAAAAAAGGCATTCCACTCGAAGCCCGGGTACAGCCACGTCTGGAAGCGTTGCTGATACTTACCCTCATCCCTGCGGCGCTCTGTTATCTGATACCGCCAACCCGTCCGCTGACCGCTATCCTGCTTCTGGTCGCGGGCGTTGGTATCGCCATTCGCACCCTGCGATGGAAACTCTGGCTGTGCCCGGAACGACCGGACCTGCTGATCCTGGGCCTGGGTTACAGCTGGCTGGCGATCGGCAGTCTGGCGACGGGTGTTACCCTGCTGCGAGGAGAATCCCCGGCGGCCAGCCTGCACCTGCTGACCATCGGCGCGCTGGGCACACTCTCTACCAGCATCATGCTGCGGCTTCACTACCAGCGCCGTGATCGACGGCCGCCTCCCATTCCCCTGGTGCTTGGCATTGGGGTGCTGATGATCATTGCCGCTGGGAGTCGTTTCCTGGCCGGCCCGGTACCCTGGGGAGCGCCTGTCCTGCTACAGCTCTCCGCCGGTGCCTGGGCGCTGGCCTACCTGCTGGTTTTCCTGGTTATGGTGCCCTGGCCCGCGTTAAAAAAAGAGCGTGCCGGAGCCAGCGGGGAGTGATTACCCCCAATGCCCCACACCTCCTGCACGCTACTCCCTTATGAATACCACCCCCAACCCATTGATTATAATAATATAAATCACGCCATGACCCGCCTTCTCTCCAAACTGGCCTGATCACCGTCGGTGTGAGGCTTTGCAATGACATCCGTCAAACAGAGCTTTTCCACCCATAACTAAAGTCGCTCCAAAGGACCCATAACCAGACCTGGAGTGTGCGACCATGGTGACATTGGCTGTACCAGACAAAGGGGCCCAGAACCGGGCTCTGGCCATTTCCACCTTTGCCTTCACATTATGCTTTGCAGTGTGGACGGTGTTTTCCATCATTGGCATCAAGCTCAAACAGGACTTCGGCCTGACCGATACCCAGCTGGGCCTGTTGATGGCAACTCCGATACTGACCGGTTCGGTCAGCCGGCTGTTTCTCGGCATTTGGACCGACCGCTTTGGCGGGCGCCGGGTATTCAGCCTACTGATGATCGTTACCGCAGCGTGCGTTTATCTGCTTACCTTCGCCAATAGCTACTACATGCTGCTCCTGGGCGCGCTGGGAGTCGGGCTTGCCGGTGGTTCGTTCATCGTCGGCGTCACCTACACCTCCGCCTGGTTTCCAGCGGGCAGACAGGGCACCGCGCTGGGCATTTTCGGCGCCGGTAACGTGGGCGCGGCAATCACCAACTTTGGCGCACCATTTCTGCTGGTGGCCCTGGGCTGGAAGAACACGGCTGCTGTGTACGCTACGGTCATGGCGGTTATGGGAGTGGCGTTCTTCTTTCTGGCCAAGGAAGATCCCCTCGCCCCTGAGCGAACCCGGCGGCGTGAGCAGTCGTTCGTGGCACAGCTGGCACCCCTCGCAGATTTGCGGGTGTGGCGCTTCTCGCTGTATTACTTCTTCGTATTCGGGGCGTTCGTCGCCCTCGCCCTGTGGCTCCCCCACTACCTGATCCAGGTCTACGGCCTGGATATCCGCACCGCCGGCATTATCGCCGCGCTGTACACCATTCCCGCCTCCCTGTTCCGGGTTCTGGGCGGCTGGATGTCCGATCGCTACGGTGCGCGACGGGTTATGTACTGGACCTTTATCGCATCCGCCCTCTGTACTTTCCTGCTGAGTTATCCGCCCACTGATTACGTCATTCACGGCATTAGTGGCGATATCCGGTTCAGCCTGACCATGAATCTGGCCGGTTTCGTCGTGCTGACCTTCGTGTTGGGTTTCTTTATGTCGCTGGGTAAGGCTGCGGTGTTCAAGCACATCCCGGTCTACTACCCGAAGAGTGTCGGCGCCGTTGGTGGTGTCGTCGGCATGATCGGCGGTATTGGCGGGTTTTTCCTGCCCCTGACCTTCGGCATGTTGAACGATGTGATCGGGGTTTACCAAAGCACGTTCATGCTTCTGTTCCTGATCGTTGCCGTCGCCCTGGCGTGGATGCACTATACGATCCGGACCGCCGAACGGGCCGAGTGGAGCGCACAGGAAGAGAAAACCGACCTGCCCGAACTGTCCACGCCCAATGCTTTTGTGCTGGATGACTGGCGGCCGGAAGATGCCGGATTCTGGGAAGCCCGGGGCAGGAAGGTGGCAAGGCGCAACCTGTGGATCTCGATTCCCAACCTGTTCCTGGCCTTCGCGGTGTGGACCATCTGGAGCATCCTGGTGGTCAAGATGCCCCAGTTGGGCTTCGAATACAGTTCGAACCAGCTGTTCTGGCTGGCCGCCCTGCCGGCGCTGTCAGGGGCAACGCTAAGAATCTTTTACAGCTTCATGGTGCCCATATTCGGCGGGCGCCGGTGGACAGCGATCTCAACCGCTTCCCTGCTGTTGCCGTGCCTGTGGATCGGCTTCGCGATCCAGAACACCGAAACTCCCTACCTGATCATGCTGATCCTTGCCCTGCTGTGCGGTTT
>CAYMQO010000131.1:0-6194 GCA_964392405.1 uncultured Marinobacter sp. | reverse complement strand
GGCTGCAATCACAGCTGCACGTTCTGCATCATTCCGGACATGCGCGGCAAGCTGGTAAGCCGGCCCATCGGCGATGTAATGGACGAGGCCCAGCGACTGGTAGATGCCGGTGTGAAGGAACTGCTGGTGATTTCCCAGGACACGTCCGCCTATGGTGTAGACATCAAATACCGGACCGGGTTCTGGCAGGGGCGCCCCTTGAAGACGAAGATGCAGGCGCTGTGTGAGGCGTTGGGCGACATGGGCGTCTGGGTGCGACTGCACTATGTCTATCCCTATCCCCATGTGGATGACGTGATCCCGCTGATGGCGGAGGGCAGGATCCTGCCGTACCTGGACATTCCGTTCCAGCACGCCAGCCCGAAAGTGCTTCGTGCCATGAAACGGCCGGCCCATGACAGCAAGACGCTGGAGCGCATCCGCCGGTGGCGGGAGATCTGCCCCGAACTGACCATCCGTTCCACCTTTATTGTGGGCTTCCCCGGTGAGACTGAAGAGGACTTCCAGTATCTGCTCGACTGGCTGGACGAAGCCCAGCTTGATCGCGTCGGCGCGTTTACTTACAGCCCTGTGGAAGGGGCGAAAGCCAATGAGCTGGACGGTGCCGTGCCGGAAGCCGTCAAGGAAGAGCGGCTGGCGCGGTTTATGGAAAAGCAGGCCGAAATTTCCGCAGCGCGGCTGCAAGCGAAAATCGGCAAGACCATCGATGTGCTGATTGATGAGGTGGACGACGAAGGCGCCATCGGCCGTTCGAAGGCGGATGCACCGGAGATCGACGGTATGGTGTACCTGAACGGCGAAACCGGGCTGCAGCCAGGGCAGGTGGTCCGGGCCGTGGTTGAGCATGCGGATGAGCATGACTTGTGGGCCGGGCTTGTGTCCTAGGCCTGGGCTCCAGGGCCGTCAATGAGCACGGTACTGGACCGTCCATATTATCAGGGCAGTCCAGTGCCGGCTTTTTTATTCAGAGGCTGTGAACCTTTGCAATCACATCGGCGTAATATTCGTCGAAGCTCTTGAACTCGACACTGTCCCAGCCACAGCAGCGGATCTGTCCGGATTCGATGTTGTATACCCAGCCGTGGATCTCTACCTTGCCCGTGGCCAGCTTGGCGGCGACCACCGGGTGAGTCCGCAGGTGCTGGACCTGCTGCTGTACATTCTCTTCAATAGCTTCGTCCAGATACCGTGGATCCAGTGCCTGTTCGCCGTCGATCCCATGGCGCTCCCGAACGATTTCCATGGCCGAGCGACAGTGGCCCAGCCATTCCTTCACATGGGGCAGGCCTTTCAGGGCCGGGACGTCCAGCGCTCCTTTAATGGCGCCGCAGTCCGTATGGCCACAGACAATAATGTGCCTGACGCCCAGTACTGCCACAGCGTATTCGATGGATGCCGTCATGCCTCCGGTTTCGTTACTGTGGGGCGGGATGATATTGCCCGCATTACGGCAGATGAACAGGTCACCCGGATCGGAGCCGGTCAGCAGGTTCGGATCAATCCGTGAATCGGAACAGGTGAAGAACAGGACGTCGGGATTCTGGCTCTCTGCCAGGGAACAGAACAGGTCCTTGCGCTCCGGATAGGCTTTTTTTCGGAAGTCCAGTACGCCGCGAACAATGTGGTCCATTACTTATCCTCTTGCTGATCAGGCGATTTCAATTAACACTTCGCCGGGGGTGACCCGGTCGCCCTTGGTGACATAGATCGCCTGAACGGTTCCGTCCACGCTGGTATGAATCTCGGTTTCCATTTTCATGGCTTCGGTAATCAGCACGGCCTGGCCCGTGGTAACGGTATCACCCTCCGCCACCAGCACTTCCACCACATTGCCGGGCATGGCAGTGGTCACGTGTCCGGGGTTGGTCGCCTGCTTGCGACCACTGCCGGTGCCGGAACCCTGGTATTCATTCAGCGGTTCAAACACTACCTCTTCCGGCATTCCATCCAGTGACAGGTAAAGCTTGCGCTTGCCGGGCTCAGACACGCCTACGCCGGTTACCGCTACCTCATAGGTTTCGCCATGCACATCGATACGGAATTCCGTGGCCATAGCGGTGCCCATGCGGTCGCGCCCTTTCTGATCCGGCGGCAACAGTTCCTCGGGCTTAAGGGTACCGTCCTGCCGCTCCTGCAGAAACTCCCGGCCCAGATCCGGGAACATGGCGTAGGTAAGCACATCTTCCTCACTGGTCGCCAGACTACCAATGTCGTCTCGTAATCGATTCAGTTCGGGGCTGAGCATATCGGCAGGCCGGCCGTCATGCACGCT
The DNA here is from genome assembly GCA_964392405.1 of uncultured Marinobacter sp. Taxonomy (GTDB): domain Bacteria; phylum Pseudomonadota; class Gammaproteobacteria; order Pseudomonadales; family Oleiphilaceae; genus Marinobacter. The sequence continues at coordinate 3,922 of CAYMQO010000131.1, read as the reverse complement.
TTCGTTCCCAATGGCTTTTTTCTGTACCTCGGCATTCACCGGTGCGGGCGGATGGCCATAACCTCCCTGGAGGTAGCGCTTGACCTCGTTGGTGATGGTTTTATATCGCTGCCCGGCCAGCACGTTATACACCGCCTGGGTGCCGACAATCTGTGATGTAGGGGTTACCAGTGGCGGATAGCCCAGGTCGGCGCGTACCCGGGGGATTTCGTTGAACACCTCCCGGATGCGTTCCAGGGCGTTCTGTTCCTTCAGCTGGTTCGCCAAGTTTGACATCATGCCACCGGGCACCTGGTTAATCTGTACCGAGACGTCTTCCCGGGTGAACTCGCTTTCAAACTGATGATATTTCTTGCGAACCTCGCGGAAGTAATCGGCGATTTCGCTCAGCAGTTCCAGGTCCAGCCCGGTGTCATATTGCGTGCCCTTGAGGGCTGCAACCTGGGATTCGGTCGCCGGGTGGCTGGTGCCGTTGGCGAATGCAGAGATGGCGGTATCGATGCGGTCTGCGCCTGCTTCGATGGCCTTTAACTGGCACATGGGGGCCAGCCCGGCGGTGGCGTGGCTGTGGATCACCAGCGGAAGGTCAACCGCCGACTTGATCGCTTTCACCAGGTCATAGGTGGCGTAAGGCGTCAGCAGGCCTGCCATGTCCTTGATCGCGATGGAGTCAGCGCCCATGCCCTGCAGCTGTCGCGCCTGCTGAACGAACAGCTCGGGGGTATGGACCGGGCTGGTGGTATAGCAGATCGTGCCCTGGGCGTGTTTGCCGGCTTTATTGACCGCTGCCATCGCCGTTTCGAGGTTGCGCAGGTCGTTCAGCGCGTCGAATACCCGGAACACGTCAATGCCGTTATCCGCGGCTTTCTGCACGAAGGCTTCAACCACATCATCGGCATAGTGGCGATATCCCAGCAGGTTCTGGCCCCGCAACAGCATTTGCAGGCGCGTGTTGGGCAGGGCCTTGCGCAGCTGGCGCAGGCGCTCCCAGGGGTCTTCCTTCAGAAAGCGTACGCAGGCATCAAAGGTAGCGCCGCCCCAGACTTCCAGTGACCAGTAACCGACCTGGTCCAGCTTCCCACAGATGGGCAGCATATCTTCAGTGCGCATGCGGGTGGCTATCAGTGACTGATGGGCGTCCCGCAGGATAACGTCGGTGACTTCGATTTTACGGGTATGGCTCATGTGTGTTGCTCCTGCGGTTTACCAGCCGGCGTGGGCTGCGATAGTGGCCGCGATCGCCAGCGCAACTGCACTGGGGTGACGTTTGGCGGAATAGTCCAGCAGTTCGGGATGGCTGGGCACGAAACTGGTATCAAAAGTACCGGCACGGAAGTCGGGGTGGTCCAGAATCTGCCGGTAATAGTTGGCGGTGGTCCTGATCCCATGCAGGCGCATGTCATCCAGTGCCCGTTTGCCGCGGGCGATGACTTCTTCCCAGGTGAGCGCCCACACCACCAGCTTCAGGCACATGGAATCGTAATAGGGCGGTATCTCATATCCGGTATAGATCGCGGTATCGACCCGCACCCCGGGACCACCCGGGGCGTAGTAATGGGTCACCCGGCCGAAGCTCGGCAGGAAGTCGTTTTTCGGGTCCTCGGCGTTGATGCGGAACTGTAGGGCATAACCCCGGTAGGCAATGTCTTCCTGCCGGAACGTCAGGGGCAGGCCGGAGGCGATGCGCAGTTGTTCCCGCACAATGTCTACCCCGGTGATCGCTTCGGTAATGGTGTGTTCCACCTGTACCCGGGTATTCATTTCCATAAAGTAGACTTCGTTACCTGACAGCAGGAACTCCACCGTGCCGGCGTTCTCATAGCCCACGGTTTTTGCAGCCCTGACCGCCAGTCCGCCAATGTACTGGCGTTGCTCTGGGGTCAGTTGCGGGCTCGGCGCGATCTCGATGAGCTTCTGGTTCCTGCGCTGGATAGAACAGTCCCGCTCAAACAGATGGATAGCATTACCCTGCCGGTCCGCCAGCACCTGTACTTCAATATGGCGCGGATTCACGATGCACTTCTCCATAAACACTTCAGCGGAACCGAAGGCCTTGGTGGCTTCTGAGATGACCCGGGGGTACTGGGTCTTCAGCTCGGCCGGGGAGTCGCAGCGCCGTATGCCCCGGCCACCGCCCCCAGACGTGGCCTTCAGCATGACCGGATAGCCAATAGCGTCTGCCACGGACAGGGCTTCATCCAGATCCGCCAGGTTGCCCTCAGAACCCGGTGTGATTGGTACGCCCGCGGCGCGCATGCTGTCCCGGGCCTGGGTCTTGTCCCCCATCTTGTGAATGACGTCAGAGCAGGGGCCGATAAAGGTGATGCCTCTTTGCTCACACAATTGGGCAAAGCGGGGGTTTTCCGAAAGAAAGCCATAGCCGGGGTGTATGGCATCGCAGCCGGTTTCCAGCGCGAGATTGACGATGCGGGCCGGATCCAGGTAGCCCGCCAATGGATCCTCTCCCAATGACCAGGATTCGTCAGCCCGCTTCACGTGCAGCCCGTAACGGTCGGGCTCGGTATAGATGGCGACGGAACGAATGCCCATCTCGGCGCAGGCCCGGATTATGCGGACGGCGATCTCGCCCCGATTGGCGATCAGAACTTTCTTCAACATGGGCCGTTCCTCGTGACCGGTTCCGAACAAAGTTAAAAAACTTAAGTGACTTGAAGAGTATCCGGCTTTAACGATCAGGAAAAATTGATAATATTTCTGGATTGTATAAGTTATATGTTATGGAAGGTCCGGGGAGGGGAAAGAGTCGTGCCGCTTACCATACAAAAGCTGGCCAGTCGCCTGACGTTCCGGCAACTACAGGTGTTCAAGGCCGTTCACGAGTTGCGGAATTACAGCCGGGCCGGAGAGATGCTGGGCCTGACTCAGCCGGCGGTGAGCAGCCAGATGCGCCATCTGGAGCAGGCGGTGGGCATGCCGATGTTTGAGTACGTCGGCCGGAAGCTCTATTGCACCGCGGCCGGGGAAGAAATGGCGGCTTGTGTACAGTCCATATTCCGGGAGCTGGCCGATATGCAGAACCGGCTGGCGGCCCTGGAGGGACGGGTCGCCGGAGATCTGCGGCTGGTGGCGGTCAGTACGGCGCAGTATGTGGTGCCGTATCTGCTGGGTTCGTTTTTACAGCTGAACCCGCAGGTGAATGTGTCCGTGTCGGTGGTCAACCGGGCTACGGCGTTGCAACGCCTGAACGACAACAAGGACGATCTGGTGATCATGGGTATGGTGCCGCCGGACCGGCCACTGACATCACTGCCTTTTCTTGATAACCGGCTCGTGCCCACCGTACCTGCCGGGCATCCGCTGCTGGAACAGGAGCGGGTCACGCCGGAAGATTTTCTGGGCAGCCGGCTGCTGGCGAGGGAGCCCGGTTCGGGTAGCCGCCTGGCATTGGAGGTTTATTGTCAGCAGCACCGCTACAGGATGGAGCCCACCATGGAGCTGGGCTCCAACGAAGCCATCAAACATGCGGTCATGGCAGGGCTTGGGGTGGCCGTGATTCCCGAACTCAGTATTCGTGCGGAACTGGCGCTGGGCACCGTACAGGCGCTGAACATTGCAGGCTTTCCCCTGCGTCGTAGCTGGTGTGTGGTGTACCCCAGCGGACGACAGCCGACACCGGCTATGCAGTCTTTTATAGACTACATCCAGCAGAATATTGCCCAGTTCGACCGCTTATTTGGACGACTGGGCTCGTAAGTGAGAAAGAGCGTGGGGCAGGGCCAGGGTGGCTGGCCCATCCATTAACCGCCCAGTTTGCGAACCAGAATCTCGTTGAACAGTTTCGGGTTGCCCTGACCTTTGGAGGCCTTCATTAAGGGTCCCATAAAGCCGCCGAGCATCTTCTTGCGTTTCTTCGGGTCTTCCTCGCCCTGATACTGGGCAACCTGATCCGGCAGGCTCGCCA
>CAYMQO010000130.1:0-6251 GCA_964392405.1 uncultured Marinobacter sp. | reverse complement strand
TTTTCCGTCAAGGTCGATATCCTGTGATGCCACCCAGGGCTCAGGAGCGTTGCCAGACCTCAATATGGTTGCGCCGGTCGACGGTATAATCGCGATCGCCAGGCAGAGCTCGGGCCAGACCCCATCCGGTCAGGGCGCTCCGTACCCGCTGTTGTTCAGGCGCTGACGCCTGCGCCAGCATTTCTTCGGCCTTGCGCAGTATGTACAGCAGGTATGGCTGTACGCCCACCGTTACCGGCTCGCCCCGGAACCTGGTCTCAACCACTCCGATATAACGCTGATGGGGTTTTTCCGATACCGGCTGACCATCCCTCGGCTGCTGCTCTGAGATCACCGCGTCCATGTGGGTGAACTTGTCCGTCAGGGCAGGAAAAATATCGTCCGCGATCTGCTTCAGCAGGGGTTCAAGAGTTGGCGGCACGCCATCGTGAGGCAGGAAATCCTCGCCGTAACCCGGGAACTCTGGTGTATCCAGACCCGGTGCCGTCATGCGCTCGATCCAGCGGAAGACTTTAGGCGCCCGGGTTTTCACGATGTTCGCTGGCACCGGATCACGACCAAGGTGGGCGAACATGGGGCCAATCAGCCCATAGTCTGCCAGTGACGGCCGGCCACCGAACAGATAGGGGTGCTCAGCAAAGTGCGTGTTCAGGGTGTCCAGCAACTGCTCAAACGACGCCTCGATTTTCGGAATGGTTCCATCCGTAACGCCAAGGTTCGGCAGGTAGGAGTTCATCCGCGACATGATCTTCTCTGCCATGGCGAGGCCGGAGCCGGCGGCAAACTGGTCCAGCAGAAAAGCTTCCTGCTGTTCCCGGTAACTCCAGCGATAATGCATGGCGTGTGGCAGCATGGCCTGGGTGCCGTAGTACGCAATAATGACGCTGAGAACCCGCTGCAGTAGTCCCGCTGGGTAAGCGGAATAGCGCACGCCCTGCTTCTCAAAATAATCAATGATATCCAGGCTGTCCTGGACAATGTCTCCACCCGGGGTTTGCAGTACCGGGATAATGCTTCGCTGAATGACCGGCATGATGCGATCGGAGAAATCGGGGTGAGCGGTGGTCAACTCAACGTAATCAATACCCTGGGTTCTCAGATAACAACGGGCGATGCCGGTATACAACGAATGGGGAACGCCGTAGAGACGATAGGTGGAAGCAGACTGCGCCATGTGTGTGTTTCCTTTTGTTCTGGCTGGCATGGAGCCGGACATCATACCGGAACCCATACCTCTGCCAGAACCGTTGCCGGCTGAATACTTTAGCGCCCGGATTCGCCTGAACCGTTCGTGGACAGCTTCCAGGCAATCACATAGTCGCCAATGGTTGTCCCAATGGAACCGTGGCCGCCGGCCACCTGGACCACCATCTGTTCACCACGGCTATTGAGATAGGTCATCGGAGTTGCCTGGCCTCCTGCCGGCAGCCGTGCCCGCCAGAGTTGCGCTCCGGTAGTGAGGTCATAGGCGCGGATATAGTCATCGACAGTGGCTGCAAGAAATACCACCCCACTCCCGGTAATGACGGGCCCGCCGATACCTGGCACCCCCAGCTCCAGCGGCACGGGCACCGGACTCATATCCTCAATGGTGCCGTTTCGGTGTTTCCAGATCACTTCGCCGGTGCGCAGGTCAGCGCCTGCCACATAGCCCCAGGGCGGCTGCTGACAAGGGATACCCAATGGTGACATTAACGGCTCCAGCTCCACCGCGTAGGGCGCCCCGGTGTTGCTGTTAATTCCCTGCTCCCCCTGATTAACCGGACCTTCCGGATCCTGCCCATCCTCCTTGGGCACCAGCCGGGAGGTGAATGCCATATACAGCGGCATGCCAAACATTACCTGCCGCTTCGGGTCCACCGCGATACTGCCCCAGTTGAAAACACCGAAGTTACCAGGGTATATGATAGTGCCCTGAACGCTGGGCGGGGTATATCGACCCTCGTATCGCAGGGACCGGAACCGGATGCGACAGGCCAGTTGGTCCAGCGGCGTGGCGCCCCACATATCTGCTTCCACCAGAGGCTCCGGGTTGAAGTTCAAGGCAGAGACAGGCTGAGTCGGTGCGGTGAAGTCGCCCTCGATGGCACCATCCGGCGCTGGCAGTTCACTTATGGGCAGAATGGGCTCGCCGGTCTCCCGATTGAGCACGTACACATCTCCCTGTTTGGTTGGCACCACCAATGCCGGCTGAATGCCCTGGCTGGTATCGAGATCAAGCAGGCTGGGCTGGGCCGGTGTATCCATATCCCACAGGTCATGGTGAACAAACTGCTGTACCCATGCGAGCTGGCCGGTATCCAGTTCCAGTGCAACTACCGAACTGGAAAACCGTTCATCATTCTCAGTACGATACATGCCCAGCTGGTCCGGCGTACGGTTTGCCATGGGAAAATAGATCAGCCCGAGCTCTTCATCTGCGCTTGCCACCGCCCAACTGTTCGGAGTACTAGCGGAATAGACTTCATCGGCGGCGACGGGTTCCGTCTGCTCCGGATTGGCGGGGTCCCAGTTCCAGCGCAACTCACCGGTCCGGACGTCATAGGCCCGAATAACTCCGGAGGGAGAGTTAATGTCGTAATTATCATTAACGGCGCCAGCCACGACCACGAGACCGCTGGCCACGACCGGCGGCGAGGTTGAGTAGTAAAAACCGGGCTGGGTAAACGGCATATTGTGCATCAGGTCCAGCTCGCCCTCCTGGCCAAAATCCTGACAACGGGCGCCAGTCGCCGGGTCGAGCGCCAGCAGGCGGGCATCGGCCGTGGGCAGGAACAGCTGGGCGTCACAGCTTACGGGTGGCTGCTCCTCAGCCGGTCCTTCGATGGTCTGAACCGCTTGCAGGTCAGCGCCTTCAGGGGGCAGCCATGAAACGCCACGACACGTCTGGTGCTGGCGGCGGTTGTCAGGGCCGACGCCCGCCTTGTACACCCAGCGCTCTTCACCGGTGTCTGCGTCCAGGGCTATCAACCAGTTATGGGGCGTGCAAAGAAAGAGGGTGTCAGCGACTTTAAGAGGCGTGGCCTGGTAGGTAGTCTCGGCGGTATCTTGCGGCTGCTTGGTGTCGCCTGTCTGGTAGCGCCACGCTTCCACCAGCTGATCGACATTGCCCGTGGTTATCTGATCCAGAGGTGAGTAACGCTGGCCCAGGTTGCTGCGTCCCCAGGCATGCCAGTCCGCCTCCGGAGTGTCACCCAGATCCGGCTGCTCAATAATGTCGGTGTCGTTCAGCCGGCCAGCAAGGTCATGGGGGTCATGCAGAAGGCTGCCCAGCAATACCATCCCGCAGACCACCCATACGGAAGCGAAGGTGACGGCCGCGCCCCGTCCGGCTCTATCTGCAGGCACCATCAAGGGGAGAGCCAGCAGCAGAAACCAGCCATTGCGGGTTGCCAGGGGCCACCAGTCATACCCCGATTCCCAGAGGCTCCAGATCAGTGTCCCGATCAGAAAAAGCGCATAAAGCCCCTGGGCGCCGACCCGCCGAACCGAAGCAAGACCACCGACGGTTATCAGCACCAACCCTGCAATCAGATAATAAAAGGAGCCGCCAAGGCTGAGCAGCCAGATGCCGCCAAGAAGCAGCGCCAGACCTAGAAGAATATAAAGGGCAGAGATAACAACCATGGCGACCATCCTTGATTTCGGGTATCACCTAACCTTAGTCAAGGCGCCGCACGGTCGCCACTGCCAGCGGAAAACGACCGGAGCCGGATCGCTCTATGTGCCGCGCCGGCCCAGCAAAACCGTTTTGGCTTCGTTAATTTTCGCGGCGAGGTAATCGCTGCCTCCGCGATCCGGATGCACTTTCTGCATCAGGCGGCGATGGGCAGCGACGATGTCTTCCCGGCTGCAACCGGGCTCGACATTCAGTATTTCGCAGGCTTCCTGAAACGTCATCTGGCCGCTGACGACAGAACCTTGCTGACGGGAACTGTCACCGGCCTGATGGCTGGCGCCCCCGCTTGAGGAGCCCGGACCAGAGCCTTCACCATCACCAAGAAAGCGTTTGGCGTAAGGCAACAACCTCAGCAACTGCGGTAATCGTCGCAGTACCGGGATGAGTGCAGCGATTGCTGCGGTCAGAATATGAACCCGCCCTGTCAGCACCATCAGCAAGAGCAGCGCGCCGGCAACGCCTAGCACCACTTTCCAGCTCAAGGCCTTTTTCTGCTTCGGATCCAGCGACCCCCACTGCTTCAGCAGATAGAACAACAGGGCCGCCAGCCCAAGCCCGATAATCCAATGCATAGGTTTCGACTCTCGACGGTTCGGCACAGATTCTACACGGCCCGGCGGTCGGTTACATGACATCAGTGGCCTTTTCACCCCGACAGGTTCTCACCCGCGACCACTGGACTTTGAACCCGGCATGGGCCGGTGTAGGCTTGCTGCTGGACTTCATCACACGGAACTGAGCGTGACCCTCTCAACTCTCACCTGGCTGTTCGCCATCGGTTTTGCTGTCTGGTACTGGTGGCGAGCCAAGGCCATCAAGGATGCCGTGCTGGCAACCGCCCGGGATTACTGCCGGCGTATGGACGTACTGTTACTGGATGACGCGGTCTACCTTCGCGGGCTCTGGTTCAAGCGGGATCGTCAGGGCCGGATTCGGGTATGGCGTCGCTTTCTCTTCGACTTCACCACCACGGGCGAAGAGCGCTATCTGGGGCGGGTGATCATGCTGGGCCAGCGGGTAGAACACATCGAGCTTGATCCACACCGGATTCCCTGAGCACGCATGGGAATGCTTCGGAAAACCCTACCGGCGCTGAGCTCCACGCCTTGGGTGGCTTTGCCTATACTGAGGGGAACACGCTCATACCTACGGAAACGACAGACCGATGGAAATCCAGACGGAACACCGCTACGCCATTAACCTGAACGTGCGCGGCATTCAGCCGTCCGCAACGCTCCGCATCAATGAACTGAGTAACCAGCTACGCGCCGAAGGCCGGGATATCATCAAACTCGGCCTGGGCCAGTCGCCTTTTCCGGTCCCGCCCCGTGTGGTACAGGCGCTACGGGACCATGCCCATGAGAAAGACTATCTGCCCGTCAAAGGCCTGAAAGAGCTTCGCGAAGCCATCGCCGGCTACATCAACCGCACCGAGCGCCAACGGTGTAGCTGGGAAGACGTGTTGATTGGTCCTGGCTCCAAGGAGCTGCTGTTTATTCTCCAGCTGGCCTACTACGGCGATCTACTGATTCCCCGGCCCAGCTGGGTCTCCTACGCCCCCCAGGCACGGATTATCGGTCGCTCGGTGCACTGGTTGCCGACCCATGCGGAAAATAACTGGCAACTGACGGCTGAGGAACTGGATATCATTTGCCGGGATGATCCGTCACGGCCTCGCATCCTGGTGCTCAACTATCCGTCCAACCCTACCGGCTGCACATACAGTGATGATCAATTGCTGGCCATCGCCAACGTGGCTCGTCGCTACCGCATTATTCTTCTGTCGGATGAGATTTACGGGGAGCTCCAGTTCAACGGCAAGCACAGATCCATTGCCCGCTATTATCCCGAAGGCACGATTATCAGCACCGGCTTGAGTAAGTGGCTGGGAGCCGGCGGCTGGCGGCTGGGTACGTTTATCTTTCCGCCGGAACTGCGCCCGCTGCAGGACGCCATGGCCATTATCGCCAGTGAGACGTTCACCTCCACCAACGCGCCGGTTCAGTACGCGAGCATTTCAGCCTTTGAGGGTGGCGAAGATATTGATGAGTACCTGAAGCATTCCCGCCGGGTTCTCAAGGCCATAGGAGGCTATATTCATCGCCGGCTTACCCGGATGAATGTCGTGGCACAGGAACCCGAAGGGGCGTTCTATCTGTTTCCAGATTTCTCTGCCTACCGGGATGCGCTGGACAGACACGACATCAAGACCAGTGCGGCTTTCTGTAAACGACTACTGGAGGCAACGGGTGTCGCCATGTTGCCCGCGAGCGACTTTGGTTTTACACCGGATCAGTTAAGCGCCCGGCTGGCGTTTGTGGATTTTGAGGGCGGCGAAGCGCTGGAGCTGGCAGCGGACCGCTTTTCTGAACAGGAACTGGGGAATGAGTTTGTTGAGGTGGCCGCCGGACGGCTGGTAACGGCGATGGACAGAATGGAAGACTGGCTGAAAACGTTATAGTCGGGCTGGTGCAGACATTGAAAAGCAAAGCGGGCCCGGAACGGGCCCGCTGCTCCACTCAGGAAGCGCTGCTGTCGGCTTTTTCAGCCTTGGAGTCAGCGGTTTCAGAAG
>CAYMQO010000129.1:0-6288 GCA_964392405.1 uncultured Marinobacter sp. | reverse complement strand
CTGCCACTTCGTCAATTCTTGCCTGCGCGTCGAGGGTATCAGCCCGGGTGGCGAACCCTCGTTGCCGCATGTTTTCCAGCTGGGACAGGCGGCGTTCGTGGCTCTCCTGCTCCTGCTCCACGATTTCAACTTCAGCTTCCAGAGCTTTTACCCGCAGGTAGGCTTCTACGGCTGCAAAGCCGATTTCAAGCTCCCGACCCTTTAGCTCAGCACCGGCCAGCTCTTCACCGGCATAGGCCCGTCGAATGGCCTCAAAGGTTTTTTTGGAGTAGATGACCTGATCCAGGCTGACGTCATAGCGGGTATGAGTGTCCCGGTCGGAGATACTGCGTTGAAGGTCGAAATCCCGGGTATATTCCGAAACCCCGTAACTCGCCGTTGCGTCGACCTGGGGCAGTACGCCGGCCCAGGCCTCGCGGATTGCCTCTTCCTCGGCCCGATAGGTGTAACGTTGACTGCGCAAGCCGTAGTTCTGAGACAGCGCACTGGTGAAAACGTCGGCCAGGCCGACCTTGATCTCGCCCTCGGGCGCAAGGTCGCTGCCGTGAACGTTTAGGCTGAACATCGAGGCGACCAATGCCAGCAAAAATACGATGGTTGAGCCTGGCTGTCTCATCACGTTATTCCTCCCGCATGGCTTTCTCGAACATACGGGTGACCGGGTCAAGCAGATACTGCAGCAAGGTGCGCTCACCGGTACGGATCATGACATCTGCCGGCATCCCGGGCACCAGATACATGCCCTGCTGGTCCATGACCTGCCGACCGGCCTCGGTTATGGCGACCCGGGCTTCGTAGTATCTTTCGCCGTTCTGTTCGTCTTCATAGGCATCGGCTGACAGCCGTACGACGCGACCTTCAACCACGTCTGCCATTTGCTGGTTGAACGCGGACAGGCGTACGTCGGCCATCTGCCCTATGGCCACCCGGTCAATATCCTGTGTCTGGACCCGTGACTTGATGGTGTACTCCTGATCTTCCGGCACCACTTCCAGAAGGGTGTCCCCTGGCTGCACGATACCACCGACGGTATGTACCTTGAGCCCTACTACGGTCCCTGTGGCCGGTGCGATGATGGTGGTCCGGTCCAGTGTGTCCTTGATAGCGACCCGCCGGGCTTTAAGGTCGGCAAGCTGCTGCTGGGCTTCACGGAGCTGCTCGGACACTTCTTCGGCATAATTCTGTCGGGTTACCAGCAGCTCGGACTGGGTTTCGCCGATCTTGATCTCGAGCTCAGCAAGCTGAGATTCGTTACTGGCTTTTTCACCTTCAAGCCGGTAAAGCTCCCGTTCCATTTCGTTGATACGGGTCCGGTCCGCCAGCTCCTGCTCAAAAAGTTCCTGCCAGTCACGAAGCTCACGGCGGAAACTGTTGATGCGGGACTGCAGGTTACTGTTCAGGGCCCGCAGACCCTGCATTTGCTGCGTAAGGGCGCCGACTCTTTGTTCGTATATTCTGATCTGACCTTCCTGAGCCTCGGTCCGGGACTCAAACAGGGATTTCTGTCCTTCCAGAATATGACCAATTTCTGTCTGATCTTTACGCTCTAACAGAAGATCCGGGAAGGTAATTTCTTCCGCCCCAATGCGCTCAGCCCGCAGCCGTGCCTCCCGACCGAGGGTCTCCCACAACTGAGATTCGACGATGTCGAGCTGCGACCGTGCCTGGGTGTCAGACAGCTCAATAATGGGCTGGCCCTGTTCCACCTGATCGCCATCGCTGATGTACAGCCCGGAGATGATGCCGCCTTCGAGGTGCTGTACAACACGATTCTGAGAGTCGACCACAACCTGACCGGGTGCTACCGCAGCGCCATCCAGAGGCGCGAGCGCCGCCCAGCCCCCGAAGCCGACAAAGGTAACCAGCAGCACAATAACGCCTGCCCGAATACGTTTGCCATAATCCGTATCGATCGCATTGGCGGCTTTCTGGTCGATATCCGAGCGCTCGCGGGTGTACTCTCCGGGAAGTGCAGTTTCATCGACTTCTTCCCAGGCCGGCTCCTGACCTTGTGAATCCTTAGCCGTTTCCTTGTCACTTGCTGGTACATCTGTGACCTCTTCCTGGGCAGGCTCTGCACCGGAACCTGTGGGCTTCTGCTCGGGGTCGTCCTTACGGAGCCTGGAGTCATCACTCATGCTCAGGCTCCTTTTCCAGCAATGGCTTTGTCAGGCCCGCCCGGGCTACCGCCGGAACCGCCGAGGGAAAGCTGCCCACTTTGCAGTGCTCGCATTACGTCGTCCCTCTGGCCAAAGCCAACAGCCTGGCCCTCTGACAACACCAGCATTTTATCGACGAGGCGCAATATGGGCTTGCGATGGGTAATCAACACTACAGTGACCTTCTGTTCACGGAGGCTTTCAAGCGCTGTCAGCAGCGCCTGCTCGCCCTGATCATCCAGATTGGAGTTGGGTTCGTCGAGCACCACCAGGCGGGGCTCTCCGTAAACGGCCCGTGCAAGGCCGATACGCTGACGTTGCCCGCCGGACAGCACTCCGCCAGCAACGGATATTGGCGTATCGTACCCGTGCGGGAGGCGCAGGATCAGTTCATGAACGCCGGCCAGTCGCGCTGCGGCAACTACCTTGACAGGGTCCGGGTCGCCGAAACGGGCGATATTCTCACTGATAGTCCCTTCGAACAGCTCGATGTCCTGGGGAAGGTAACCGATGTACGGCCCGAGATCAGCCTTGTTCCACTGGTGCACATCCGCGCCGTCCAGCCGCACTGTGCCGTTCGCAACAGGCCAGACGCCCAGTATTGCCCGGGCAAGACTGGACTTACCGGCAGCGCTTGGCCCTACCACCGCAAGCATCTCGCCTCTTGGCAGCTCAAAGCCCACACCACGAAGGGCCGGTACCTGGGCCCCCGGCGGGACAACCACCAGCGCTTCCACCGAAAGCCGGCCCTCGGGCGGTGGTAACGGCATGGTGCGGCGATCGGAATAGTACTTCTGGAACAGCTCACGGAGCCGCCCGTACGCAGACCTGGCACCGCTGAAGCCTTTCCAGGAGCCAATCATCAGATCCAGTGGCGCCAACGCACGGCCCATCAGAATAGAGCCTGCGATGACCATCCCCGGGGTGATTTCCTGCTGAATGGCCAGGTAGCCCCCCAGACCCAGCATGAGCGACTGAAACAGCATGCGAAGGGTTTTTGACGCATTTGTAAGAATTCCAGCCCGGTCACTGGCATCTGCCTGGTTGATCAGAAAGCCCAGATGATGATCCAACCACTTGCGACGGAGGTTGTTCTCCATGCCCATGGCATGGACGACTTCGGCATTACGGAGACAGGAGCCGGCGTACTGGGTGGACATTATGTTCTTGTTGTTGGCATCGGCCAGCATGGCAGCGGTCAGCTTTTCATTAGCGACGGCAAGCGCGATCAGTATCAGCGCAGCCACAATGGCAAAAACACCGTACCAGGCGTGAAACATGAACAGTACAGCGATATAGATCGGCAACCAGGGCCCGTCGAAAAAGGCGATGGGCCCCTGCCCGGTCAGGTATTGACGCAGGGTTGTCAGGTCGCTCAAAGGCTGAGAACTCTGCCTGCCGGGCACTTCGATGGCCTGGCGGAACATGGCCGAGAAGATCTTCTGGTTCATGCTCTGGTCGATACGGTTACCCACGCGCACCAGAATGGCGGACCGCACCATTTGCAGCAGCGCGAGGGTAATAAACAACCCGACCAGAATGATGGTAATCATGATAAGGGTTTCAACACTTCGGCTACCCAGCGCCCGGTCATACACCTGCAGCATATAGATGGCTGGCACGAGCATGAGAAGGTTGATGAACAGACTGAAAACCCCAGTTGCCAGAAAACCCTGACGGCAATTTTTCAAGGCCAGTTCAAGTTCGGTCGGCTCCGCTGCTGCGGCTCTGGCTTTTTTGAACATCGGAATCAGCTAACCAGTAGAGAAATGAGGTCCCCGACAACCGGAGGCTGCTCAAGGGAAAAGATGATGGCCTGCGATCGGCCTGAAAAGCTGCTGGATTCTAGGCGTCAGCGGTTGCTGGTGTCAACAAGACTCCCCGCAACTATTAAATAGTACTCATATTGCAGAGAATTCATTTTGTTGGTCATGACAGGAATATGACGATCTGAGCAAATTTTGATATCATCCCGCCCTTTACCCGACTCTGGCCAGCCGGCTGCGTCGACACAACCTCTTCAGGCGTGATCTGATGCCACTGGCCCGATTTATTCCGTAATAAGGGCGATATCTTCAATGATGAAAACCGTCACACTCGATGGCAAGACCTATGAGCTTGACAAGATCAATCCTCAGGCCCGGGAACTGGCCCGGCAGGCAGGCGTCGCTGCTAACCTCGTTCGCAAACTGGAAGCCAGGCTGGCAATTGCCCGTACCGCTCAGGGCCAATACGCAGAGGACCTGAGACAGAGCCTCAAAGCTGCAAACGAACTTTAATTAAGGCCAAGGAGCAACCCTGCCATGTCCGAAGAGAAAAAAGCCCCCGCTCGAAAAACTACCAGCAAAACGACCACGACCGCAAAGAAGACCCCGGCCAAGCCCAAAACTGCCGGCACCACCAGGAAGCCGCCTGCATCCGGGAAGACCAGCGCCGCTAAAAGCAGCAAGCAGTCGACCCCCATGGTGGTCAAAATTGATGGCAAGGACTATCCGGTGGACGCACTAAGCGATCAGGCGAAGGCCCAGATTACCAACCTCCGGGCTACTGACCGCCATATTGAAGAGCTGGAAGCAGAACTCGCCATCGCACGGACCGCACGCGGTTCCTACGCAGCGGCGCTTGAGCGTGAGCTGAAACAGCTGGACAACAAGACGCTCCAGTAATTTACCCGCAAGCACCAGCAAAAAGGCTGATAACCCATCATGGTTATCAGCCTTTTTTGTATTCATAAGGCGCGGTGGTGGCCAGACTTATAGGTCTCGCGACACTACTTCTGACCACTCACTGACCAGGCCCGCATTGTCTCGGGCACGCATGGTGAAATACCACTGACCTTCGGGCAGCCCTTCAATTACATACTCCATCACTTGCCCGTCATCGATCTCCAGCTCGTGAGGCATATCGCCTATTACGCTGGTATTGCCATAGCGGATGGTATAGCCATCCAGCTCCCCCATGGCGATAGATGTTCCATCTATCCGCTTGAGGGGCGCACTCCATGAGAGGACGACGGCGGCTTCGGTCTGGGCTTCGTCATCCTCTGCCGGATCGGGCTCGGGCTTCGGCTCAGGTTCAGGCTCCGGCTTAGGCTCCGGCTCCGGCTTAGGCTCCGGCTCCGGCTTAGGCTCCGGCTTAGGCTCAGGTTCCGGCTTGGGCTCTGGCTTGGGCTCTGGCTTGGGCTCCGGTTTTGGCTCCGGCTTTGGTTCAGGCTCCGGCTTTGGTTCAGGCTCCGGCTTTGGTTCAGGCTCCGGCTTGGGCTCGGGCTTCGGTTCCGGTTTCGGCTCAGGCTTGGGCTCCGGCGATGGGGTCGGAGTCGGCGTCGGCTCAGGCGACGGAGTCGGCTCTGGCTTTGGTTCTGGCTTTGGTTCGGGTTTTGGCTCCGGCTTCGGTTCCGGAGTTACCACCGAGGCATCGCCCTGAAGCCGAACGGCGAGTTCGTAGAAGCGGTCGCCAATCTGCTCAAGGTGATCAAGTGGAGCACCACTAGCTTGCTCTGCATGGGAATATGCCTGCAACGCCGCCAGCTCCAGAATACGGTCCCGGCCTACCTGTTCGTTACCGGCACTGTCCCGGAGCTTTCCATGAACCTTGATTTCCGTAGTGTAGGCATCGATTGCGCCCTGCACTCCCTGGGCCGGGTAGCTTTCTGCCAGCACCATAAAAGCGGAGCTCAGCATGGCCGACTCCAGGTCGAATGACGCTGCATCGTCGGGAATACCACGGGTAACGTCCAGTGGTTCCTGGCCTTGTTTCGCATTGCCGAAGCCAAACCACTCTGCCACCTGTGCCTGGGCCTGGCGGTAGCCCCCGGCTGTCAGCCCCTGACCTTGCGCACTCAACAGAGATGATGACAGTGTAGTGAAGGGGGTGATATGGCCGCTTAGCCGACCCTCTTCGCTGACCTCGACAAACGCCTCGAGGCGAAGGTTCGGGCCAGGCCAGAAGTCATCGCCATAGTTAACCCGACGGCCATCCGGATACACACGGCAGCCACCCAGAGCATCGCATCTCATACGGGTGTCACCATCGGCAGACACCTCTACCCGCACAAAGTCTGTGCCAGCGGGCACTGTCAGTTCATACCGCCCTTCGGTATCCGTCCGCGCACTGCCTTCCACAGGCTCAA
>CAYMQO010000128.1:0-6319 GCA_964392405.1 uncultured Marinobacter sp. | reverse complement strand
AACTGACTGGGTCCACCTCACTAAGCGCCTGGGAAAGGGCGTCCGGTGGGTGCCATGGGGCCAGAATGCAAGCTTTCAAAATTACGAGTAGTCGCCGTACTTCAGCTTCTTAATGTATGTTTCCAAAATTGCACATCCGGTGGGCGTCCCCGTCAGTGTCTGTGGTGACTCGCCAGCCAGAGCCGGTACCGGCGTCTCCAGCCAGCGGCTGATGAGCTGTTCATCACCATTGAAAAGCTTTCTTAAAGCGTCTTCGAAAAGTTCTTTGGCTTTCTGATCGCTATTCATGCCGTTGGCCACCCATTGTAGTTTCAATTTATTCTGCGCGTTTTCTTGACCTCCGCCACCCGGCGATGGCGCCGGTGGGTCATTATAATGATGATTAGTAACAAGATTTACCAATTAGTAAATCTTGTTACTAATCATACTAACCTCGATGGGCCAAACCAATTCGAAAGGTGTCGAGTGCTTGGTAGGCATCGAGGGCGCTTGTCATTTACTGCGCGACCAAATAATCAAACCCTCTCGAGCAACGTTCGCCAGTAACTGCGGATCAGAGTGCTTCGTGGGATCCTGCCATTCCGCTTCCCAGATGGGGAACGGTTGAATTCTGACGCCCGTCCGCACCAACACATCAAAGGCTCGGCGTGCCATTCCCAACTTGGTTTCGACGAAATCCCCTGGCTCACCCTGAAGGCTCACCGCAACGTCGACATCGCTCTCGGAATGATAATCTCCCCGAGCCCGACTCCCGAACAGAACCAGACGGATAACATCATAGTTGTCCGCAAGTCTCTCTTGGAACCGGAGGATCGCGTCGCTGATATCAACTCGGTCGTCCATGATCGTTTGCTCGAGGCCCACAGGGGGCGCCTGACCCCAGTCTTTCAGCTCGTCCGGGATCGGCGCGGCTGAATTACACTGATCCACCAAATCCTTCAGGTTGTATCGCTTTCGTTGTGACATGGGCGTCTCTTATCGCAGCGGTCCACGACGTCCGACAATCACGGCGGCCTGCACAATGCCCGTGGCCGGCTCTTCGAAGCGCTCCGGCGGCTGATACTGACCATCCCACGGCTGGGCATGACGATAGCGGACCACGTCTTGTCCTTTCAACTCTATGACGTCGTCAAATCCGTTCTCATATCCCTCCACGAGGACCGGTGTGTCTGGTGGCAGAACTCGCAATCGGGTGATCAGTTCGTTAGCGGTCATCGACTCTCTCCTGGTTCGTTCAGCTCCAGCACGATCGGTGAATTGCTCGGTTCATACCGCTCTGTACAGGTGCTAGCGTTGATTAGTCGGGTCTGGCCGCGCCGATACTCGCCATATCCTTCGTGAATGTGCCCAAAAATATGCGCCTGCAAAGACGGGAGCTGATCGATCCGGTCCAGCAGGTCCTGACAGCCAACATTTGGACACTGAAACTCCATCGCGACCAGATCACCTATACCTCTGGGCGGACCGTGAGTGATCAGCACGTCTGTCTCATCCGGGATCAGTTTCCAGCGGTCGTAGAGCGGTTGGCCGCGATCCAGCATGAAAGCCCAGTCCAGAAAGGTGGGCGTCCAGGGGGAGCCCCAGAAACGAATGCCCTCGATTTCCGTACCGGAATCTTCTAGATAGATCGCGTTGGATAATGCCTCACGAGCCAAGTCCGGTGTTTCCAAAAACGCCCAGTCATGGTTGCCGGCTATCACGATCTTGTGCCGGTGCGGCAATGTTCCTAGCCAGTCATTCAGGTCCTCTACGTTGTCGAGCGTCCCGGCGCCCAGACAGTCGCCGGCATGAATCAAGATGTCGCCGTTCGGGATCTCAGGAATGCGTCGGTGCAGGCTGTGCGTGTCGGATATGCATACGAGTTTCATCAACGACCCTCGACGGTTGAGTTCTGATTGGAGTCGGTCAGCAGCCCGGTTTTCAGTGACCAGTCCATAAACGGCAGTAAACGGACCATATTCCGCGCATCATCAACGCCTCGATGGTGGTGCCCGAGGAACGTCAGTTGGTGATAGGCGAGGGCGTGAGCCAACCCATTTTTGCGCCGCCGTCCTGTCGTCCGGCGCCAGATCCTTTTTAGATTCAGGTGAGGCGCAGACATAAAGTCCGGGCTGATCCCATGCTTCGCGCTATCGGCGAGAATATGCAATCGATCGTAGTTTCCCCAACTACACCAGATAAACGATTCCGTTAGCTCACCTAGCCAGTCATCTAACTGCCTTACGACCTCCGGTAATGTTAAAGCATCGTCGACCATGGATTGATTGATGCCCGTCAGCACTTTGCAGAATTGGCTGAGCTGGGGTGACCAGGTTGGCCTGACCAGAAACGACTTGCTGTCCAACAGCTCTCCATGGCGAGTGGCCAGTGCGCAGCCAAACTCAATGATCTCCATATTGGTAACGCTTTGGGGTTCACCATTCGGAGCTCGTCGACTCTCCCAGCAGGTAGCCTCCAGGTCCACCACGAGTAGTAGGCTATCAGAGACGTGCTCTGTCATGGCGATACGTACCCCACGAGCGTAATGAGATTCTGCACGGGTAACAGAGTGGGCTCACCCTCCTGGACGTCATCTGGGCCAAGGCCATGATTCGGTCGACTTCGACTATGTGCATGACCTGTCACGCCGCCCGACGTCTCGCTCAGTAGCCGCTCCCCCATATCAATGAAGGTGGCCAGTGCGTCACTCTTCGTCTGATGAGGCTCATCCCCCGACTGGTGCTGTCGGTAAGGGATTGCCAGCCGCACCAGTCGCTCGTAACTGAGCGGCTCCAGCACGACGCCAACCAGCACGACGCCAAGAAGGTGCTTGCCGTCGTTAACCCCGATCGGAGCAGCAGGAAGGGATGCCTGGGATTCGGCGCCAATCTTGTTCAGTTCAACGATGCCGTTGAAAAATGAAACGGCCCCCATTTCCCACTCCAGATTTGGCAGTTTTTTTTGCTTAAGGTAAGCTTACAAAACTAAATGCAATATAACAATAATAGTATGCGCATTTGTTGCTACGCTGTGTAGTAACAGATCAGGGCACGGTCTTAAGGACGGAGGTGGTATGAGTAAAAGGATGACGGAAGATGAGATTCTGGAAAATCTGGATGCCGATGGGGCCCACGCGGATGAACTCAGCACGGGCCCGCTAGCGAGCATCTTTGCTTATCGTGCATTTGATATGAGAGGTCGGTTCCCTGAGCCGTTTGCGGATTTTCGTGGTGCTCTGGAAGCTCTTCAAAGCGAAATCGCCTATCTGCCAGAGATGTCCGGTGAGATTGTGGCCTACTCCCGCGATGGTCGCTGGTTCGAAATCCCCACGCGGTTCTTTATTCGTCGGCCACCGCGGTTTGCTGACCGTGAAGCCGCGGAGCAATGGGCGCGGGAACGTCAACAGGCCATCGAGCAGGGTAAGCCCGGCGCCCAGCTGATGGGGTATGTCGTGGCGCGCCCGGGGGATCCCATCGAAAAGCAGATCGACGATGCGCTCGCGTTTCGCGACTGCCGCCTGGTCGGACCCGAGGAGAACGATGAGATCTGTGAGCGGGTTGCCCGCTGGCTGGCCGATCAGGTGAACGGAGAATGGTGAGCATCGTCCGTGTTGAACAGGCCCCTTTCCATGAACTGCCTCATCGCACGAGTGGCCCATCAGGGAAACCGCTGCGCAATCGTTTGCCGTTTCATAGGGCCTGGGCCACTGGGTTGCCCGATGGCGTAGACGCGCTGATTTTTACCTCCGACCTGCAGGGCCGGGAAGACGGGAGTGCTAACCGTCTTATGGGTGTGGCTGTGGCAGAAGCCCTGTTGGCGTTGGTGGCGGAGGGGAAAATCCCCCAGCCGCAGGCAGCGTTTCTCTGTGGCGACCTGTACGACTACCCCGACTGCCACAAACGCGGAGGGACCGGGCCCGTGGACGAAGTCTTCGAGGCGTTCGCGGCGTTGGCACCACAAGTGCTCGCGGTTCACGGCAACCACGATGAGCTTGCCGCTCCCAAGGCTCTGCCAAAGAATGCACAAATCCTCGATGGTCAGGTCCGCAACACGGCCGGCCTGCGTGTCGGTGGCGTCAGCGGCATTATCGGTAACCCCAGTCGCCATCAGCGGCGGGATGAGGAAGCGTTTCTGTCGGTCATGGAATCGGCCACCGCCCGGCAGCCGCACCTGATGCTGTTACACCAGGGGCCGAAGGACATTGAGCACCGTCGCCGTGGCGACCCCGGCGTTACTCTTTCTCTTCAGACAGGGTATGCCGGTCTGACTGTATTCGGACATACCCACTGGGACTGGCCCTGGCTGATACCGTTGGGTGACGGCCAGGCCCTGAACGTGGATGGTCGCGTTGTTGTTTTGCTAAGAGGTGACCATGTCTCAGGTTGAATTGGAGCGCTGGGGCCCAGCGGGCTGGGATACGTTGGCTGCAATCACTATTGATCGACCGGAATCCGGCCTGCTTAGCTCCATGCGCCTGGACTATCAACGTCAGGATGGCTGCACGTGTATTGCGCTTCCCGGCGTCACACTTGAACTGGCCGATTTTCAGGAAGGTGGTTTCGTGCCGGTTATCAGCCTGCCATTTGTGCAGTGGGCAAGCCCCCAGGTACCGGGCGAGGTGCTCGAAACCTATGAGGGCGAACCGGTTGCGGCCCTGCTAAGGGATCTGATCCCCAGTGGCTGGGCGCGTCGGTGCCTACTCGAACGATTGGTGTCACCACGCCGTCTGGGCGGGCGGGTCCCGGATGGCCCGCAGTACGATTTGCTCCTGTTACAGGAAGGGGCCCGCTCTCCCATCGGCAATTACCGTATCAAGGGGCCGAGGATCAACAACCGGTTCCCATCCATTCCCCTGGAGGCGGAGCGCGCCGGCGATCGATACTGGCCATACGAACCGTTTGGCGCTACCGCGCACCTCGGTGACTTCGATCCACTGTGGGCGGGCCTGGGGGCCGGTGGTGAAAACCCCAAACTGCTGATCAATCGAGCCGATGATGGTCAGTTCTACCTGGACGGCAACGAACCGGACGGCTGTGTCATTACCGATTACTGGCTGGTGAAGTGGCCCCGTGAGCCGGTAAGCCGGAATCGAATCGACATTCTCCGTGCTGAATACCTATACCTGAAGGCCCTCGGTTCATTAGGTTTTGATGTGCCGGAAGTACGCTGGCAACCCGATGCCCTTTGGGTCCGTCGTTTCGACCGCGGACCGGGCGGGGAACGTTATCCGGTGGAGTCCCTGTATAATGTGATGGGCAAGATCGGTAACGGTGCCCGGCTAAGCCACATCGATGCGCTGGAAGTCATTCTTCCACTGGCCAGTGATCCGGATGGAATGCTGGTCGAATACCTTATCCGGGATCACATTAACCGGTTGCTTGGTAACAGCGACAACCACGGGCGCAATACGTCGTTCCATCGAACGTTCCACGGCCTGGAACTGACGCCCATCTATGATGTGTCACCCATGGTGATGGACGAAGACGGTATCGCTTGGAGTACCACCTGGCCCAGAGACTGGCAAAAGGGTGGAAACCCGGATTGGCAGAGCGTGATTCAGCGCTTCGCACATTCACCGGATCGAGCCTGGGCGGGGTTGCAATCCCGTAGTGCGGCCCTCACCGAACTACAACGCACCGATGCCTGGCAGGCGCTGCCGGAATCAGTGACCCGACATGCAAGGGTCTTGCCGATCGGTGTACCCATTGGTCTGTAGATGCACTGTCACCTCACCACAAAAGGATGATTCAGCCACCCATGGCGATTCAGTTCTACGACAAGGGCGAGCTCTCGTCCGGATTCTACGGTTGGCGTGTTGCCGCGATGATTCGCGGCAAGCGCTATCAGAAATATCTGAGCCTACGCCGCCCCAGTGCCAACGTGCCCCAGGAACTTTGGGTTCGGTACCAGAAAACCCGCGCCGAATACTACGACGCCCGCTGGTCCATGCGAGCCGCCGCCGTGAAGTACCTGGACTTTATTCGCACGGAACATGCTCGAACCAAGCCTTATAGGGGCGTTGGTTTTCAGGGCATCACCCTGGGCATTGGTGCCATTGGAGGCGGCCAGACTGAGCAGTGCTATTTTCAGGTCAATGTGCCTGGTAACCCCGTGCGAATTGCGATCACAGAACACCAGTCCCTGTCACAGGCCTGGGGAAAGGCGCTGTCGGTGTGGGGCAAGGCATTCCAGGTCCGAGACAAGGACGTTGAAGCGAAACGCCAGAACCCACCCACGCCGGAGCAGTTCAAAAAGCTGCGAAAGCATATGAATGACGAGCAAAAGGCCAGTCTGGGGGTAGGGGTGCTGCACCATGTGTACGCCGAACAGCGGGCCGAAC
>CAYMQO010000127.1:3294-6321 GCA_964392405.1 uncultured Marinobacter sp. | reverse complement strand
GATGGATCAGATCAATCGACGATCCCGGGGTGCCCTGACCACCGCAAGGCAGGCAGGTAACAATGCCTATGCAATGCGACGTTCACATCTCTCACCGGCCTACACCACAAATTGGCGGCAGTTGCCCGTCGTGCACTGAAATGGCTGGGTCACAGTCGTACCAGCAAAAAGGGAATCAATTACCCCGATTGTTGAGGCTTATGACGATGTTTTCGGTCAGCATGTCGACGTGCTGCCTCGCGCAGCCGAGTTTTAGCCGGATGGGGGTTATTGAGTACCTCCATCATACGGTCAGCCTCTTCGTTCGTAAGCCTAATCGTTGTGGCTTCCTCAACGACTTCCTTGGCCATTTTGGTCGCGGCGTCGACCAGAAATTGGTTCATACTCCGTCCGGAAAACTCCGCCGCACGCGTAATGCGTTCGTGCGTCTCAGGGTCGACACGGGCGCTCACGCGAGTGGTTCTGGTCTGATTGTTAGTCATGATGAAACCATGGCTTGGGATTACGCGAAGTCTGCCGCGCAGAAACTGTCGGTTAAACAGGCATGGCAGCAGACACGACAACTGTATAAATGCCATCCTAGCAGCTTCTGTCGGCGGCGGATGGCCTTTTCATACCTATCAGGCGCAGGATCGTTTGGTACATAGTGGTTGGGAGGCTTGTCATGTGCGGGCGCTACAATGTGACTGATTCACCTGAGGTCCAGGAGCTAATGGGGCAACTTGGCCTGCCAGGTATTGCGCCGCGCCCTCAGCTGAATGTGTCACCTGGCGGTATCGGCGAATTCGTGATTGAGGCTGGTGGTGACCGTTATCTGGAGCCCGGTATCTGGTCATTGCTGATCGAGCCCCGTCCGGAGGGGCATGGCTACCGGCCAAACCCGAAATTTCACACCTTCAACGCACGCAGTGACCGGCTCGCTTCCAGCCCGCTCTGGAAGAAGGTCTATCCCTCCCACCGCTGCATTGTCCCTGTCAGCGCGTTCCACGAGTGGCAGGGGAAGCAGGTCTATAATATACACCCCGAGCGGGAAGCCACGGCTCTGGCCGGGTTATGGCGAACCTGGCACTTTGGGGAGGACCAGGTAAGCTCCTTCACTGTGATCACGCTGCCGCCTCACCCACGGTTCAGTCACATCCATCCGAAGAGCATTCCTTTGATGCTGAGGCCGAGGGACTTTGATCTGTGGCTGGATCCGGATTTTCATCACACGGACGCCTTCGCGCATTTGATGAAAACGCATATACCGGCGCCACTGGTGTGTGAGCCGGTCAGGAGCACCAAGGACCTGGCGCCTGTTGCGGAAGCCGAAGTTCTTGCGGCAGATTAGGTATTGATAAAGACTCAGAGAATGGAGCCTTTCAATGACTGGGGAAGAACGACCACATCTCACTGACCAACATGGTGACGCCGGCCTTCGCTGGCTGTTGGATCGTAGCGAACGGTGGGGCCTCACTGACTCGGAGTTGGCTTGCTTGCTGGGCGTACCGAACCGAACGTTGCTCGGCTGGAAAGAGGAAGTAGCGTCCAGCGAGCTGGTACGGCTGCCTTCAGATGTCGTAGAGCGGATTGGTTTGCTATTGGCTCTGCATAAAGGGCTGGTGAATTTGACGCCATCAGGTCACGAGTCGATGGCGGTGTGGTGGTTCCAGAAACCCTTGCAGCTCTGGAACCTGAATGGGGAGTCCATTCGTTCGTACCTGCTGGGAAACCCTGAGGCTAGCGTGCTGGTCGAGATGGTTCGACGTATCCGTTCCGCCACGGTCTGAGGTGTAGCGTGCCAAGTTGTCGGACCGCAATACCCAAGCACTAACTTTCAAGACGATTCCCGCCCGCTCGACCCGAAACCATGCATTCACCAAATAAATGGATAATGTTTATAAATATCCTGCGTGAATGTACTTTTGGGTTCAGGCCGAAATTTCGGCATTTTTCTGTGTGACCATAGGGCAACGGTCGACGAAGAGATCGATCCGTTTATTAGTCCGAAATAGATGTTCGCGCAGGAGATCAATCCATGCAGTACTCCGAAATAACCTGGTTTCCAGGAATCCGACTCACAACTATCCGGGTGAGTCAGCTGTCAGCAATCCCGAATATCGAACCCTCAGCGCTGGAGGTATTGATGGCGCCGATACCAGCTATGAGGGAGAAGAAAGCTTTTACCCCCTCACTAGTACAACTCGCAGCCACCCTTCATATGCCAGTCGTATGGCAGCCGGAGTCGGACAAAAAAACATATCGAGTGCTCGCCAATCTACGTACGGCTGAGGTGTGCCGGCACCAGTTGGCACCCGGAGAGCGAATAGCCGTGCTAGTGGTTAGTGAGCTACCGACGCATATCTCGATAGGGGAGCTTATCGCACTTGCTGGGTTCGTTTCCTCAATCTGGCATGGGCTAGACGCCGTCTCGTCAAAGAACCTGCTGAGTCAGCAGGCGAAGCTGATAACCCCTTCGACTATGGCTCGGTATCTTCCGGAGCTGTCGACGAAATCAGGGCGCGAGCGCCTCCTCGGTCAGAACCGGCGCTACCAAATCCCTGCACGAGCTCAGGCTGAATCACCTACCTCTCAGGAATCCCTGGCTCTCGCGCAGGAGGATGGTGATGACTAACTTTGTCGAACTGACGGTTGAGGGCCAGCTGAAGGACCTCGTGCGCCCTCGCCCGGACTGGTTTGAGATGAATGCGATCGAAGCCGGTCTGGCAAAAATCATTCCGGAATTTACACCTCTGGGTATCGACCTTCCACATAAAGACACACTGCTCACCATCTGTACTGAGGGGCGAATAGATAGAGCTGTTAATGTTGATAAAGAGGCTAGCCAGGGCGTCAGGGGCCTGAAGGGACTGTTTCCACAGCACGCCGCCATCATCGAGCTAGGCCAACGAGACCGGGTACCTGAAACACTGCTAAGCCTTTCAGCCCTCATTATTGTATGTGTGAGCAATTGGAGCCGCAGACTCGAAGCCGTTGATCGGGACTCACATGGTGTCGTCATATTTGATCGACGTGTTGAGGGCGTCT
>CAYMQO010000127.1:0-3284 GCA_964392405.1 uncultured Marinobacter sp. | reverse complement strand
GAGGCAGGGCTAATTCGTCTGCCGTCCGTAATTGGCGACGTGGAAGAGTTCTACAGCCGCCTAGAGGACGCACTGGAGGATATCGATCCGAGAGAGGCCGAGGCGCTAGGTCAGGATTATAGCTACCTCACTGAGATCGCCAGATTTTTCAATTTTTATTTAGGTGGGGGGCGGATTTACCAGCGCTCCCGAAAACACGGGGACCAGCCACGGAAGATTGGGCCTGTTCCTTTGCCTCAGAACGTGCTCGATACTGATCCTGATTCAGATCTGGATGCTGGTTCCTCTCCGGAAACCGCTGTTATCAGTCGTCGGCGCCCTGAGGAGGTGAGAGCGACCGAGCATTATCTGGCGGGCAACTCCCCTGATGAGGTCGAGGACGGTCCGAGGCTAATTAAATCAGCGCGTCCTCTGTCGACCGGCTTGGGGGGCAACCCGGTACAGGCGGCAATACGTGTGGCCAATCGAAAAATTCACCAGCGGCGAGCCGCGCAGCAGCTGCCTGGACGGTGGCAGACATTGAATGAGGCAGAAGTTCGTTCACTTATCTCCGCAATTCTGAATCCGGAAGTAACGCTCGGTGCGAGCAGCAGAGCGATCATTTTGTTGAGCCTGCTCACCGGGCGTGATCTGGATGCGGTGTTTGAGACAAGCCTCGTTCGAGATGCCAGCCAGGTACCGAAGGCCAACTCTATCCAGGATATAACAGCCATTTACGTGGTTGCGGAATCCCGAGAGTGGGTTGTCAAAGCGCTGCAGCCTGAGTCGCGCCGGACCCGGAAAAAAGCTTGGAAGAGTATTTTAGCGGATCACGAACCTCTACTTTATCTTCCTATTCCTGAATTATTTTGGGCAGTGCTGGAGCCATTAGTTGCTGACAGGAAACAGCAGGCGAGAAAGCGATCTGTAAAGTTATTTGGCAATGTTAACGAGGGGCACACGAACGCTGAGATCAAAGCGTTCCTGTCGTCTATCAATAGAGGCAACAGAGGCCGTATCACCCTCGCGCGTATAGCCTATCACCTCACTGAGGAGTTACACGCGGAATCTGGCGACCTGATTGAAGCATCGCTTGTCACAGGTCGTCAGCCACCGTACGGCGCCTCAGCGGCAATCTACTACCACCATTGTCATCGCCAGAAATTACTGGACCAGTATTCGAGCGTTACTCGCCGCTGGCAGTCTTGGGTTCTCGCAGACAGCGCATCAGCGCCAGAGCGCCAGCGAGCAATGCTTGATGGAACCGTAGGTTCAGATCTCGTTATCGATACGCCGGTGGTAGCTGATCTGTTTCAGGCGCTCCGGGAGCAAATTGACTACGACCGGGATCTGCTCGGCACCCTCGAAGGTCTCCGCGTTTTTCATAACTCCCTAACCAACTATGTGGTCCTCATGTTGTTTTGGATGACCGGGTATCGCGCTGTCCAAGACCCACTTTCGGAAGCTGGCGAATTTAATCGCAGACGACGGTGGCTGGTTATCGCTGACAAAACCGGGGATGGCTACGGCCACTCTCGCATGGTTCCAGTTTGTCAGGTTCTGGCGGATCAGCTGGCTGCCTATCACTCTCACGCCGAATGGCTGAGGAACCGTCTGTCACTGATTATTGAAAACCGACAGCATGGGACTTTTTTGTTCTACCTCGACAAACAGCTCGACGAGGTTCAGTTGCGTCCAGCGTCAATGGAGACCTTGCTGGAATGGGCCTACGTCTTGCCCTTAAACCTCAATCGCCACTGGCTACGCGGTGAGTTGCGTCGACTCGACGTCTCTGGACCCTACGTTGATCGCTTTATGGGGCACTGGTCGATGGGGCAGGAACCATGGGGGCGGTTCTCAGCGGTTGACCCTGTCGATTTTCATGGGGTTCTGGACAGTGCACTCGGTCAGTTGGCCGAGAAAATCGGTTTGCAGGTGGTCGAGGGGATTGCAAGATGACTGACAGGTTCGATGGCGTTTATGAGCCGTGGGTTAGCCCGATCTCAAAGCTCACCAGAGCGATAAAAAAGCACGGCAGCCAAGATTCGTTGGGCGCCAAGCGACGGGAATTAAATCGCATTAAACAAAAACATGCCTGGCTGTCAGCGGCGATCGAACGTCTTCAAGAGGGGTACCCACAACTCTATCAAGGGGTGCCAGACATTGAACTATCGCCCGAGCAAGTCGACGATCTTTTTGCGGCGGTTTGCCAGGATGCCGGCGGATACCAACTCAGGGAGATTCAGCATTACCTGGTGGTTGGGCTAGCACAGGGTGTTAGAGAGTTGGGTTGGCAAATGCCCGTGCCGGCACCGATAGCAATCAGCCGGGTTGAGTCGTCCAATGCAAATCCGGAAATGTTCCGGCGCCTCCAGCAATTCGATGAGTTGGATAACGCGTTCTACACTCGGCTGGAACGCGGCGAGGGCGCAGGAAAGCCGGACATCGTACATGACGCAGGCGAACTGTTGTTCTCGTTCTGCTTTCATTCCGGAGTTTGCAACAAGACATGGCTTAAGGAGATCCCGAACGGTATTCGTGCAGGGGCGGGTATTGAACAGGGTATCGTCTGGCTGGACCTGGGTGAGGAGAACAACCTCGAGAATACCGATTACCAGGACCGAAGAAGGCGCGTATTCCTGGCGCCGGTTACCCAAATCCTGCTTTGGCGCTGGTATCAACGCCGGGGAAAGACGTGGCCTAGAGATCCCAAGTCCCGAAAGATCCAGTCGTTCGATTATCTGTTGGAGCAGTTCACGAAAAAGCTTTGTCAGTTGGCGGGACTCCCCTCCAGTGTTGCTGGTAGTTGCCTGCGCCTGTCCGAGGCAAATCTCGTAACCACGCTCCCAAGCACCATCGTTCATTATCTGCTTAGCAATCGAATCGGAGCGCCCTTGACTGCCGTAAATTGGCATCGATTGCTGACCGATCAGCGAGATAAAACCACTCAGGCTGGTAAAGATCGGAAAGCGGAACTCATTACGGCCGTAAAGCAAGTCCGGGTAAGCGGGCAATTCCCGGATCAGAAAAAGCTCTATAAGGAGTTGCTCAAAGGCATCAAGGACGAACCCAATAATGTGGGCCGCGAGTTCATCAGCAAGTTCGTGGACAAAGAGGGGGTCTCCCCAATCCTCCAACTGATGGCCAGTTGGGCAGGTCACCTTCTCGAGCACGGTGGCGTGGTAAAAAAGAAGCTTTCTGACCGCTCAGTTATTCGGTATCTCGACTGGATCAGGGGCCTTCTCGTATATGCGGACGATCTGTCCGACCCTCTGAACGTGGACGAGGACAGCTGGCAGGCGATC
>CAYMQO010000126.1:0-6333 GCA_964392405.1 uncultured Marinobacter sp. | reverse complement strand
CGGGCCACCGGGTGGGCTTCGGCATGGGCGCCTCCAGTATGACCGCCACCTGGGTATGGGCTGCTTCTTTCTATGCTGCCGCCACCTCCGGCTATACCTACGGAGTGTCCGGACCGATCCATTACGGGCTCTGGGGCGCGTTGATGATTCTGTTTATTTACCCGTTTGGCCGCCGTTTCCGTGAGCTGGCGCCGAATGGGCACACCCTTGGTGAACTGATTCATGCCCGCCATGGCTCGTCCAGTCAGCTTATCCTGGCCGGCTCGAACATTCTCGGCAGTACCATCAGCCTGATGGTGAACTTTACCGCAGCGGGTGCCCTGGTGTCCGTGCTGTCGCCGCTGTCGTTCCAGACCGGTGTGATCGTTGCTGGTATCGGGGTGCTGTCCTATACCGTAACCTCGGGCTTCCGGGCCTCGGTCTACACGGACTTTGCCCAGCTGGTTGCCATGATGGCGATTGCCATTGTCATCATTCCGGCGGTGCTGTTCTCCGCTGGCGGACCGGAAGCCATGGTGGACGGGCTCAGTCGTCTGACTGACGAACAGGCCAGTCTGTTCTCGACGGAAGCGTTCCTGCATCAGGGTGCGCCGTTCTTTGTGGCGGTTCTGGCTTATGCCATCGGTAACCAGACCATTTCCCAGCGCTTGTTTGCCGTGCAGGAAGAGCACATCAAGCCGACGTTTCTTACCGCGACCATTGGTTATGGTGCCCTGGTTATCGGTCTCGGCATGATTGGCCTGATGGCCCTCTCGCTTGGCGTAGAGCCTATTAATGGCGAGATGAACAACCTGATTCCACAGATGGTCTCTACCTATTTGTCGCCGGTGTTTGTAGCGCTGTTCTTCGTGCTGGTGATTGGTTCGTTGTCGTCGACGGCGGACTCGGACCTGGCAGCACTGTCGACCATTGTCATGGCGGACATCTACGGAAAGAACCTGGCCAGGGATAATCCGAATCCCAAAGTGATGCTGATGGTAGGGCGGATCACCATGATCGTCGCCACCGCCGCGGGGCTGATCTTTGCCAGTTTTGCGCTGGATATTCTGGTGATGCTGGTGTTTGTCGGGGCGCTCTGGGGTGCGATTGTGTTCCCGGTCATCGTCAGTTGCTTCTGGGACCGGGTCACCAACTCTGCGTTTACCTGGTCCGTCGTGGTCGCCATGGCTCTGTTCTGCATAGCGCGCTTCGAACTGCTGGAAATGACCGGCCTGACGGTATTGTTCTTTGAAATCCTGGCATCCATCGGCGCTGCAGTGGTGATTGGGCTGATGGCCTTTGGATTCTTCGGCCGGGCGACAGGTCTGGTGGCAGGGGCGATTACGCTGGTGCTCATGCTGATCTTCGCCACCGGGTTCCTGAGAGATTATATGGTGCTGGTGGCTTCGCTCACCGCCTACGGCACCAGTGCAGTGGTCTGTACTGCGATGACCCTGCGTAACAAAGAGCGCTTTGACTTTGACCTGATCGGTCAGCGTGTCGGTTCCTATGACACGGATGAAGAAGAAACACACCTTATGCCGGAGGCAGTTAAATGACCAACGAAATAATTTATGGTGCGTATATTCTGATTTGGCCCGCGCTTACGCTGGGCGTATTAACCGCCATTTGCTGGGCCGTATTCTGTGATGCCCGAAATGCACGACAGGTGCAGAACGGGGTTGCGGAGAGAGCCCAGGGAAGAATGCAGGAGGGGACGCACTACCGGCCCCGGGACCGAATGTCTGAATCCAGGGCACATCACAATCATACCGGTCAATTCGCCGGTTAAGTAAGACTGCAGACGAACCCCGGCTCACCGGGGTTCGTTGCTTTTGAGGGGCAGATCAACGGCTGTAGAGAGCCCGCTGCGATCAGCCTGCGACCCTGAACTCGT
This sequence comes from uncultured Marinobacter sp., assembly GCA_964392405.1. GTDB lineage: Bacteria > Pseudomonadota > Gammaproteobacteria > Pseudomonadales > Oleiphilaceae > Marinobacter. The sequence continues at coordinate 4,457 of CAYMQO010000126.1, read as the reverse complement.
GGGCCAGGTCCTGAAGGGTCCGGGCAAGGCGGGCCTGCTCGGTCGTGACTTCCGTGATCTCCTGAGAGCCGGTCAGGGTCAGAATCGCGGATTCGCTGACCCGCTCCATGTTACCGGCCAGTTCCCGTGTCACCGACACCTGTTCTTCCGACGCTGTGGCAATCTGCGTTGCCATCTCGGAGATGCGGTTCACGTCCTGCAGAATTTCCCCGAGAGCCTGCTCCATACCTGCTGTTTCCGTACTGGTCTTCTCGGCCAGCCGATGACTGGTGATAATTGAGCGGCTGGCACTTTCGGTAATTTCCTTAAACCCGTTGATGATGTCTTCAATCTGGCTGGTGGATTCATGGGTCTGCTGTGCCAGCGTGCGGACCTCATCTGCGACCACCGCAAAGCCCCGGCCATGCTCCCCCGCCCGGGCGGCTTCGATGGCCGCGTTCAAGGCGAGCAGGTTGGTCTGATCGGCTACCTTGCGAATCACATCGACCACTTCACTGATGGTGCCGCTGCGATTCTCCAGCTCTTCGATGACCTGGTTCACTTCCTGGACCGACCCGGCCAGTTCACGGATCTGCTGGACGCTGGCGCGCAACACCTGCTCACCGGCATGGCTCTTCTCCATGGCCCTGTCGGAAGCATCCGCCACCTGCTGGGTATTGCGGGAAATTTCTTCGGAAGTGGCGGACATTTCTTCCGTTGCCGCCGCCACCTGCTCAATCTGCTGTTGCTGGTCCCTGATCTGGGTCGAATTCTGGTTCGCGGTGGAGCTGGTTTCCTCGGTGGCGGTCGCCAGTTGAATGCTGGCCTTGTCAATCTGGGCCAGGGCTTCACCGAAGCGTCTGAACAGGGAGTTGATCGCCTGTGCGATAGCCCCGATCTCATCCCTGCTGGATACCGGGCTGCTCTGATAACCGTCAAGGCATATCCCGCGCGGGACAGGTAGGGTCATCCGACCGTTTTCTACCGGAGACCGCCATGGAACTTGTCTGCCCCGCGGGCAGCCTGCCTGCCCTGAAAACTGCCGTGGACAATGGCGCTGACGCCGTTTATCTCGGCTTTCGCAACAGCACCAATGCTCGCCAGTTTGCCGGGCTCAACTTCAACGACAAGCGTGCTGCCGAAGGGATTGCCTACGCCCATGAGCGGGGTGTACGGGTGTTCTGCGCCATCAACACCTACCCCCAGCCCGCCGGTTGGCAACAGTGGACCGGGGCGGTGGACCGGGCGGCTGCGCTGGGGGTCGATGCCCTGATCCTCGCCGATATGGGGCTGCTGGATTACGCCGCTCGTCGCTATCCGGAGCTACCAAGGCATCTGTCGGTGCAGGGCTCAGCCACCAGCCATGAGGCGTTAAGGTTCTATAAGGACGCCTTTGACATCCGCCGGGCAGTACTGCCCCGGGTACTCTCCCTTGATCAGGTTCGGGGCGTGGCCGCGGGCAGTCCGGTAGAGCTGGAAGTCTTTGCCTTCGGCAGCCTGTGCATCATGGCCGAAGGGCGCTGCTATCTGTCGTCCTATCTTACCGATGAGTCCCCCAACAGCCGGGGTGCCTGCTCGCCAGCCAAGGCGGTTCGCTGGCAGGAAACCACGGACGGCGGGCTGGAGTCCCGCCTGAATAACGTGCTGATTGACCGCTATGCCCGTGGTGAACCTGCTGGCTACCCCACGCTGTGCAAGGGCCGCTTTCAGGTCGAAGGTGAGACTTATCACGCCATAGAAGAACCGGTCAGCCTGAACACCATGGATCTGTTACCTGAGCTGAAAGCCATGGGCATCCGGGCCATCAAGATTGAGGGCCGTCAGCGCAGCCCGGCGTATACCGCCGATGTGACCCGCACCTGGCGTCAGGCGCTGGAAAGGCTCGCACAGGAGCCGGATTTTTCGGTTGACCCGGCGTGGCAAACCACCCTCGCCAGTTTGTCTGAAGGGGGCCTCACCACGCTGGGCGCCTACCATCGCAAATGGAAATAAGGTGCTGAGATCATGATGAAGTTGTCTTTGGGGCCGATTCTCTGGTTCTGGACCAGACAGAGTGTGCTGGAATTCTATGCCCAGGCGGCCGAGTGGCCGGTGGATACCCTCTATCTGGGCGAGGTGGTCTGTTCCCGTCGCCGTGAGCTGAAACCTGATGACTGGATAGGCCTGGCCCGGGACCTGAAAGCCTGCGGCAAGGAGGTAGTGTTGTCCACACTCACACTTGTCGAGTCAGAAGCGGACCTGCGTCGCTTGCGCCGGTTCTGTGAGCAGGAGGAGTTTCTGGTGGAGGTCAACGACCAGAGCGCCCTGCAGGTGGCGATCCGCCACGGCATTCCCTTTGTCACCGGGCCTTCCATGAACATCTACAATGCCGCCACGCTGAAGGTGCTGGCGGCCCGCGGGCTGAAGGGGTGGAACCTGCCGGTGGAGCTGGGCCGGGAGACGCTCGGGCACCTGATTCAGGAACTTGAGGCCGCCGCGCTGGATTTGCCGGCGGAGGTCTTCGCCTGGGGCTTTCTACCGCTGGCCTGGTCTTCCCGCTGTTTTACGGCGCGACATTACAATCTGCCCAAGGATAACTGCGGATTCCGCTGCCTGGAGCATCCGGATGGCATGGAGCTGCGAACCCGTGAAAGCCAGGAGCTGTTCCGTATTAATGGAACCTCGACCCTGTCGGGCGCCCGCTATGACTTACTGAGAGAATTGCCGGATATGGCGCGAATGGGGGTCGGAACGGTGCGTCTGAGTCCGGAATACCAGGGTATGGAAGCGGTGGTTCGCCGGTTTGATCAGGTCCGGCGGGGGCAGATCCCGGCAGTTGACCCGTTGCGACTGGTTGAAGCGCCGCCCTGCAACGGGTACTGGTATGGCAAGCCGGGGATGGATCAGATCACCGGCTGACGCTGACCACTTTCAGATGCAGGGGCTTGCGTCCTTTTACCGGCCACTCGATGGTATCGCCGATGCTCAGTCCGATCATGGCGGCGCCCGCCGGGGCCAGGATCGAAATCTTGTCGGCGCTGCCATCCGCCTCATGGGGGTAGACCAGCTGCAGGCGGCGCTCTTTGCCGTTGTCCTGGTCTTCAAACACGATCACTGAGTTCATGACCACCACAGACTCGGGCACTTCTGCCCGGGGTCTGAGATCGGCCCGGCTAAGTTCGTCCTCCAGACCCTCAGCGACGCCCGTGGGATCGTCGGTCTTTTCCAGCAGAGCGGACAGACGGTTGTAATCTTCTTCTGCAACAGTAATAGCAGGTAAATCAGACATGATAGTCTCCGGTAAACGAAACGTGAATTTTTGTATGGACGCTGAGCCAGGGGCGTGCGCGGGCCCAGCGTCAGGTATGTAACGCTGTAAAGAGGCCGGACTTGTCAGGGATGGCGGTCCGGGAAAGGGTCAGGAAGATCTTGCGTTGCACAATAATTCTGGTATTGATGGCGATTAACGATGAATCTAACCCGGGACTGGCAAAAGCGCAAATGGATTTGGAGGCCATGCGGCTTTGTCCCGGTTTGTCCCTATCCAAACCCGCTTTACGCCCCGTCGTTTAGACTTGTTCCCGGAAAAGCATCGCCTTGATCCGGCCGATGGCTTTCATGGGATTCAGTCCTTTCGGGCAGTAGGCCGTGCAGTTGCCAATGCCGCGACACCGGAAAACACTGAACGGATCTTCCAGCTTCTGTAAGCGCTCAGCGGTGGCAGTGTCACGGGAGTCCTGCAGAAATCGATAGGCCTGGAGCAGTCCGGAAGGCCCGATGTATTTCTCGGGGTTCCACCACCAGGAGGGGCAGGCAGAGGTGCAACAGGCGCAGAGGATGCATTCGTAGAGTCCATCCAGCTTTGCCCTGTCTTCCGGGCTTTGCAGGCGCTCGACAGCCGGTTCGGGCCGGTCGTTAATCAGCCAGGGCTGAATGCGTTTGTACTGGTCGAAGAACAGGGTCTGGTCGACCACCAGGTCCCGTATGACCGGCATGCCGGGCAGTGGGCGTATTTCCAGCACGTTATTTTTATCCAGCATATCTTCCACCCGGGTAACGCAACCCAGCCTATTGCGGCCATTGATATTCAGCCCATCCGAGCCGCACACCCCTTCGCGGCACGAGCGCCGGAACACAAGGGTGGTGTCGCGGGTTTTCAGGTGTTCCAGAACGTCCAGCACCATCCGGTTACGGAAGCTGTCATCGATCTCGATATCCTGACTGTAGGGCTTGTCATCATATTCGGGGTGGTATCGAAACAATCTGACGGTAATCGGTTTCACACTCGCCTCCACGTCGTCATTGGGCCGTATCCCGGGAGTGTAGCAAGGGGGCGGGTGGCATGCTTATGTCCTGCATCAAAAAGTTCAAAATAAATATTGCTTATTGGCGTTTCGCCATATATGGTTAATTTTAACCTGGTGAAGCACAATATATAGTGTACGGAATCCGGTGAGAATCCGGAACTGACGCGCAGCGGTATTGGGGAACGAACGTGG
>CAYMQO010000125.1:0-6350 GCA_964392405.1 uncultured Marinobacter sp. | reverse complement strand
CGTCAGGAGCCTATACCGTACTGGTATGTTCAAGGAGGAGCTTTCATGATTACCCCCTGAATCAGTGACTTCGCTCGCCAATATACCCGTCAAGCCCACCTCTGCGCCAACAAGAGGCGATAACTGGGTGAGATTCTGACTTTGAGGTCAGGAAGCAAAGAGCGGGAGCAACCGATGGTCCGAGATTGGTTGATAAATAACCAGTATGTAGTGTTTAGGCAATAGCGGGCTGTCCCGGCAGAGGATTCCGGGAGGATTGTTTTTTGCCAGTGGTTGAGTTGGCCTATCCAGAGGAAGCAAGGCCCCGATAAAGATCGCGGTAAACCGTAAAGCCTGGACAGTGCCGACCAAACCTCAGGATCCACTGTCGGCCGCTGTGTACCAGCCGGCAGGCCATGGTCATGATTTCCTGCATAACGGTTCTCAGGCGGCGACGCTTGGCCGGATGGCGAACCGGCGCATCCGGGCCAGTCAGTCTTAGGCCCATCCAACGCAACACGTTGTACCCCATCGTTGCGAAGGCCATGACCAGGTTGTTGGTGTCGAATTTACCGGACGGTAGCCGCTCCAGATCCAGGTCGGTTTTGAACTCGCTGTGGAACTGCTCGCTGGTGGCGTGATCGCTGTACAGCGCCATGATGTGCTGCTCGTCGGCCACTTCGGCCGGCAACGAGGTCACCCAGCCTTCGAGGCTGACTTCCGGTTCGAGATACAGCTGGCCCTCGGCATCGCTGGTACGAACGGTGACCTTCACGATGCGGCGCAGACCGGGCTCGTCCGGAATCGTTTCTGACAGAACCGCTTCCATTTTGCCGTCGCGCTCCAGTGACCAGGCTTTCCGGGCCTGGGCCTTGTCCGCCCAGACGAGCGGATCCTCTTTACGAGGGTTCCACTTGATCAGGAAGTCGACCTGGTCCTGCTCGCGCAGGAAATCGCGATTAGCACGGGCATCGTGTGCGCTGTCCAGGCGCAACAAAATGGGCTTATCCGTCAGTGATCGAGCCCGGGGTAACACCCGTTTGAGGGTATCGAGAAATCCCTTGTTGGCGTGCTGGCTGCCAGGGCGCAGTTCGCAACCCAGGCACCAGCCTTCCTGCCCCAGGTAGGCGGCCAGCGGTGCATAACCGTCGTAGCCCTTGTAGGTGTAGCTGACACCCTCCTTATGGGTCTGGCTGTTGTCCATGGGAAAGACATCCATATCCAGCGCAACGTGGCCCCTCGCCAGAGGTGACACCGGAGCTTCGACGGACTGAAGAAACTCGACGCTGGCATCGTCCAGCAGGGGTGTCAGGCCTTGAGCGTCTTCATCAAATCGCTGGCGCAACCGGGCCGACGATGGCGATTGCTTGATGCCCAGCGCAGACTTGAAAAATGGGTCCGTTCGAACCGGCTCGGCCGCCTCGAAGTCACTCTTGCCCAGCGTGATCAGGCCAAGATAGGTCCGGATCAGTTCAATGTTCGGAATACCGTGCCGCTTGACGACGGTGCGGGCGGTTTTGGTGAGCGATGTATGCCGGTTCAGGCAATGACCGACCAGGGCCAGCCCGCCGTTGGGTGTATAGACTTCGGTTCGGGATTGTTGGAGAGTGAAGGTACGCATGAGCCGAAAGCACTAACTGGGTGAATGGATGTCAGATGCTATTATATCGCTCTAAGCCTTGTTATTGCAGGCTTTGGGCGTGAGTTCAGCTCGTTGAAGTCACGGATTCAGGTAAGTAGGCAGTCGATCTTGCCTTGAAGGGATTAGGTCTCAGAACATGAAGCAGGTTGCCTGGTATCGCGATATCCCGTTTTTCCTGCTGGCGTTTTTTGGGTTATCCGTTGTCATCCTGGCGGTGAATCTGCTCACCGGTACGTTCAACGGTGTATCCGGCCATGCGCTGGCCACGGTGTTGGCGGGGCTGGCGCTGGTCAGGTACCGGTGGGGCCGGATGGTTCCGGATCGCCTGACGGTTGTGGTCTTCGCCGTCGTCGCTGGTTTCAGCGCTGTGGTTTATTTTTACCTTCTTCAGGTAACTGCCGTTTTGAGCCCTTGGCTGGATTTTGATCCGCTGCGGGGCTACGAAGTCGCGCTGGCGTTCATCGCCAATGCCGCCGTGTTCGGGCTAACCATGTGGTTCAGGCGCAGGGCGAACAGAAAATAGACCAGTTGCCGTTCAGCGGTGTCTTCACTGTACCTGTGCCGGTACTCATACCACTGTCTGGCGCGCGTCCCGGGTCTGGGGGGCGTCAGTTCCCGAAGGGCTGAACACAGCCTTGTCAAAATAAATGGTTACCTGTCGACACAATCCGTAACCGAGAATGCCTTTGAAGAATGTTAAAGTTCGGACGCGCCATGCAAAGGTATCTACATGCCTGGCTCAAGCCGTTTAATGCCCGGGATGATGTAATTATTATGACTTTACGAATGAAAATGGGTGGCGCGTTTGGCACACTGGTTCTGCTGCTTGTCATTACCTCTGCTGTTTCATTGTTCTTCATGCGCATCATGCAAGCCCAAACCACGTTCTTTACCAATATCGCAACGCCATCGGTGGTTGCAGCCAAACAGGTCGAGCGTGGCCTTTACCAGCATTATGTAGCCTTGCTTGAAGCCATACAGAAGCAGGGCCAGAGCAGTGCCCTGGCCGAAGTCCAGAATTATGAGCAGTCGGTCGACGTCGCGCACGGGAAGCTCGAACAGCTGCTGACCTCCGACGTCTACCGGCAAGGGCTCATCGCCAGTCAGAAGCAGGTCGAGGCGTATATGGCCCAGGCCGACCGTGCTCTGGCGTTACTGTCAGAGGGCGACGCTGCAGGCGCCAGGACGTTGCTGGAAACCGAGGTGCTGGCGAAACTGAAAGTGTTTGGCGCACGGACCGTCGAGGCCGACAGAATGGCCGCAGACGCCACCGCGATAGGCGTCGCAGAGGTCGCCGCCAGCCAGCGCAACAGCGTGCTGGCCACCATTATCCTGGTGGTCGTTGCCGTCATTATCGGGCTGATCCTAAGTACCCTGGTTTACCGCTCGATTGCGCACCGTCTGGAAAAGCTGCGGGCCGCGTTTGGCGAGATCAGTGGGGGTAACCTGGTCCAGACCCTGCCGATTGAGGGTAACGATGAAATCACCAGCCTCGCCAGGGACTTCAATGGCGTAACCGCCGGGCTGCGTTCCGCCTTTACCGAAATCAGCCAGTCAATGGAGCAGCTGCGCAGCATGGCCGGTGAGCTTGAGACCGGTTTTGAGCGCACCACCGAGCGGTCCCGTCACCAGCAGCATGAACTGGATGCGGTCGCAACGGCCATGAACGAGATGGCAAGCACCACGGGTGAAGTTGCCGCCAGTGCTGAAAGCGCGGCGAGCAGCGCGCATCAGGCCGACGAGCAGGCACACAACAGCCGAGATCTGGTGGCGTCGACCACATCGGCGATTCACCATCTCAGCCGCCGCATTACGGATGTGGCCGAGCAGATTCGTGGGGTCAGGGACAGTTCGGCACAGATTGAAAGTGTCCTGGATGTGATCCAGGCCATTGCTGAGCAGACCAACCTGCTGGCTCTGAACGCAGCCATCGAAGCCGCCCGGGCCGGTGAGCAGGGCCGGGGCTTTGCGGTGGTTGCCGACGAGGTTCGCTCCCTGGCCAACCGTACCCAGGAGTCTGCCCGTCAGGTGGTGAGCGTTATCGATACCTTGCGACAGAATGCGGATATTGCGGTCACAGAAGCCGCCGGGGCGGTTCAGGATGTGGAGCTGGTTGTCGAAAGATCCCAATCTACCTCGGAGTCCCTCAACGTGATCGTTGCGGCCGTCGCTCAGATCTCTGAGCAGAACACCGCGATTGCAACCTCAGCGGAGGAGCAGAGCCAGGTGGCACAGGAAATGGACCGGAACATTGTCCGGATTCACGACGCGTCAAAAGAAACCCTGAGCGAAACCGAGCACGCCCATGCCACCAGCGGAGAGCTGACCGGACTGGCCAATCGGGTAGCGGGTAGTATCAGTCGTTATCGGGTGGTGTAGGCTCAGGCAGGTCATGTTCCTCTGGCCACGAAGTGGTCGTGGCCAGAGGATTTTCTCAGAAGGAAATCTTGTCCCGGTTCGCCAGTCCAAGGTTGTTCCAGATCTTCAGGCTGGGTTCGGCCTGGTTCAGGGTGTAGAAGTGTAGCCCCGGTGCGCCGGCAACCAGCAGGCGTTCGCACATACGGGTGACGACTTCTTCGCCGAACTTGCGGATGCTGTCCGTGTCATCGCCGTAGGACTCCAGTTGTTTGCGAATCCAGCGGGGGATCTCTGCCCCGCACATGTCTGAAAAGCGCACCAGGCTGGAGAAGTTGACGATGGGCATGATGCCGGGCACCACCGGAATGGTGATGTTCATCTTTTCCAGACGGTCGATGAAGTAGAAATAACTGTCCGCATTGAAGAAGTACTGGGTAATGGCGCTGTTGGCGCCGGCTTCTACCTTGCGGGCAAAGTTCTTCAGGTCTTCTTCGGCGTTCCGGGCCTGGGGGTGGAACTCCGGATAGGCCGCCACTTCCAGGTTGAAGGTATCGCCGCTGTGCTCGCGAATGAACGACACCAGCTCGTTGGCGTACCGGAGCTCACCGGACGCACCCATGCCGGAGGGCAGGTCGCCCCGCAGGGCGACGATACGGCTGACACCGCTTTCCCGGTAGATATCCAGCAGTTCGGCAATACTCTCCCGGGTACCGCCGACGCAGGACAGATGGGGCGCGGTAGAGATGCCCTGGCTGTGCAGGTTCAGCACGGTTTCAACCGTCCGGTCACGGGTTGAGCCGCCCGCTCCGAAGGTGACCGAGAAAAAGTCCGGGTGCACTTCCGCCAGGCGGTTACGTACGGTCTGGAGTTTTTCCCGGCCCTGGTCGGTCTTGGGCGGGAAGAACTCGAAACTGAAGCGTCGTTTGAATTGCTTCTGGGATTCCATATCTGTTTCCAATCAGTACTTGTAGCTTTCCGGCTTGTAAGGACCTTCCACGGGAACGCCGATGTATTTTGCCTGGTCCGGAGTCATTTTGGTGATGACGCCGCCAAAGCCTTCCACCATGGCCCGCGCCACTTCTTCGTCCAGTTTCTTGGGCAGCACTTTCACGTAAATGCCGTTGGCCTTTTCAGCGGTGGGCAGGTCGGCAAAGCGGCGCTCGTACAGGTACATCTGTGCCAGCACCTGGTTGGCAAAGGAGCCGTCCATGATTCGCGACGGGTGACCGGTCGCGTTGCCCAGGTTTACCAGGCGCCCCTCCGACAGCAGGATCAGATGATCGTCAGTGGCCTTGTCGCGATAGACGACGTGGACCTGCGGCTTGACCTCGTCCCATTCCCAGTGCTTGCGCATGTAGGCCGTATCAATCTCGTTGTCGAAGTGGCCGATGTTACAGACGACGGCACCGTTCTTGAGGGCCTTGAGCATGTTGGCGTCGCAGACGTTGACGTTGCCGGTGGTAGTGACCAGCAGGTCGGTGGTAGCGAGCAGCTCACGGTTGATACAGTCTTCAGAGCCGGTGTTCTCACCGTTGATGTAGGGAGACACGACTTCGAAGCCGTCCATGCACGCCTGCATCGCACAGATGGGGTCCGCCTCGGTGACCTTGACGATCATGCCTTCCTGCCGCAGGGAGGCCGCTGAACCCTTGCCCACGTCGCCATAGCCGATAACCAGCGCTTTCTTACCCGCCAGCAGGTGGTCTGTAGCCCGCTTGATGGCATCGTTCAGGCTGTGGCGACAGCCGTACTTGTTGTCGTTCTTGGATTTGGTCACTGAGTCATTAACGTTAATGGCCGGCACCTTCAGGGTTTTCTCCCGCAGCATTTCCTGCAGACGGTGTACGCCAGTGGTGGTCTCTTCGGTGACGCCGTGGCACCGGGCCAGGATGTCCGGGTGCTTCTCATGGAGCAGGGCGGTAAGGTCGCCGCCGTCGTCCAGAATCAGGTTGGGCGCCCAGCCGTCAACGTCGGCGCCGATGGTGCGCTCCAGACACCACAGGTATTCTTCTTCGGTCTCACCTTTCCAGGCAAAAACCGGTATCCCCGCCGCTGCAATGGCCGCCGCGGCCTGGTCCTGAGTGGAGAAAATGTTACAGGATGACCAGCGCACGTTAGCGCCCAGCTCGATCAGGGTTTCGATGAGCACGGCGGTCTGGATGGTCATGTGGATGCAACCCATGATGTTCGCGCCCTTTAAAGGCTGCTCATCCCTGTACCGGTGACGCAGGGCCATCAGGGCAGGCATCTCACCTTCGGCGATCCGGATTTCCTTGCGGCCCCAGTCGGCCAGGGAAATATCGGCAACTACATGGTCATTTGTTAAAATGTATCCATCTTCATTTATGATAAATCCTGATCCCATTCCTTC